>JAJFJL010000080.1 GCA_021774055.1 Nitrosomonas sp.
ATGAAACAATTTGTTACACACTATATGCATGATCACTTGCAGGATCTAGGTAATACACTAATTCAACTCGCTAAACCGCATTTTTACCAATATCAGCGTTACTGAAACGCTGATATTGACAAAAATTGTTACCCTATAAAATTTGCAACCATCACTGTGCAAAGTATATGTAACTTCTCAATCTTTAAGTAAAATTAATTTCCACGCATCTAAAGCATCCAATATTTTCTGCGCATTATTATCTTGTTCATATTGATCACGTAATTTCACTATTTGCTCGGAAAACTCGGTCAATGTAATACTACCTCCAGCGTCAATTGATTCTAGACGATGGCGGCATGTTTGTTGCCATTGTTCTGCTTCTTCTTCTGATAAAGTTTCTGGCCAATTGCGGGCACGGTAGCGAAATAATAGTTCAGGAAGTCTCTTGTCCTGGAAGTTGAAATTTGTTTGCGCTAGATCCTGTGCTGACATGTTGGTTATTTTAGTTGACAGCAAACGATCCTTGTTACCGATAAAGCCTTCATACAATGCTGAATCAACATCATTATTTGTAGCAAATGTTTTATCTGTATAGACTGCTGCAATACGTTCCATAAAGCCTGGATTGTTGCATATTTGTTGCCAGTGGTGCTGGCAAGCGTCTAAATCAATCGCGATTCTTTCAATTGCTTGTGGATTCAATGTGTTTTGCGGGGCAAGGGCAGGGCATTTATTAATTTTGACTGATTTAACAGGTAGACGAGTCATACCCTCTGGAAGATCTTTAGTCGCGGTAAATAGACGTTTAGTTAACTCAGCAACATCTAAATCTATAAAGGCTTGTGGATCAACACGCAAGTCATACACAAGAATGCTGTTATTGTTACCAGGTTCGGCGATCAAGGGTATGATTAATGTGGTGCAGCCAGTTTCTGCCGGATACATGCGAGAGGTATGTAACACTGGCTTGTGGGTAATTGTGTCAAGTTGAGCGGCGGCCTTATGTTTATTGCGTAGTTGAAAAAGCCATTTATAAAGACGTGGCTGCTTATCACGTAATAACGCAGCCAGACTAATAGTGGCTCGTACATCTGATAATGCATCATGCGCTGAAGCGTGGCCGATACCATTGGCTGCAGTTAGGTCTTCTAGACGAAAGCTTGGGCGACCATCTTCATGGCGTGGCCAAGTTATTCCATCTGGGCGTAGGGCGTAGGTCATGCGTGCTAGATCAATAATATCCCAGCGTGAATTACTGTTCTGCCATTCACGAGCATAAGGGTCAAAAAAATTACGATAAAGTGTATGGCGGGTTATTTCATCATCGAAACGTAATGTGTTATAGCCAACTCCACAGGTTGCTGGTTGTGCTAATTCAGCTAAAATCTTAGCAATAAATATTGGCTCAAAAAGACCTTTTTCATCAGCTAATTGCGGAGTAATTCCGGTTAACAAACAAGCTTCTGGATGTGGGATAACATCACATGCTGGTTTGCAATAAATAACCAGTGGTTCACCAATTTCATTAAGTGCTTCGTCAGTACGTATGCCAGCAAACTGTGCCGCCCTATCTCTTCTTGGGTCTGCACCAAAAGTTTCGTAGTCATGCCAATAAAGTGTTGTATCCATAAATTTTTTATCCGCGAGTAAATATAGAATGCATTCTATGTGCCATTTATTTAGAGTGTTTTTTAGTGCATGAAATGCACCCTAGCTTTTATTCTGCACTAAAAGTTTTGTGATTATGCCAAGGGCAGGGGAGTTTTTAATCCATCCCTGTCAATTAAACCTTCTGTTAATATAGCCTAAATCTTAAATTATCTGCACTAATAAACATTGAGAGGTTCTATGCGCGCAATACTTATTATACTTTTTCTATCAATAGCTCTTTATTCCCACAGTATATTGGCCGCTCTTTCTATCCAATATTGGCAAACATCATCAGGGACAAGTGTTTATTTTGTAGAAAGTAGAGAACTACCGATACTTGATGTTAATGTAAGTTTTGCTGCCGGTAGCGCTATGGATACACCTAAAAAATCAGGCCAGGCAGGACTAACTAGACGTTTACTAAGCTTGGGGGCAGGTGGTTTAAACGAGGATCAAATTACTAAGGCAATCGCTGATGTTGGTGCACAATTTAGTGGCCATTTTGATCGCGATCGAGCCAGTCTATCGTTGCGCACTTTAAGTAGTGAACAAGAAAGTAAGCAAGCGTTAGATATTTTTAGCAAAATTATTCAATACCCAGAGTTCCCAGAAGATGTCTTAGAACGAGAACGTGCGCGTATCATTGCCGGAATTAAAGAGGCTAATACAAAACCTGCTTATATTGCTAATAAAGCTTTAATGAAAATGCTTTATGGCAATCATCCTTACGGCTTATCTGGCACAGGTGAAATTGATACTTTAAATACAATGCAGCGTGATGATCTAATTATGTTTTACCAATCACACTATACGGCTAGTAATGCGGTAATAGCGATTATGGGAGATTTGTCGCGCATTGAAGCTGCCGCAATAGCTGAATCTTTGACTGAAAACCTACCGGCAGGAACAGTAGAGAATACTTTGCCCGCCGTACAGTTACCTTCTGCAGAAATTCAAAAAATTGATCATCCAGCGTCCCAAAGCCATATTTTATTGGCTTATCCAGGATTAAAACGTCATGACCCAGATTATTTTCCATTGTTAGTAGGAAACCATATCTTGGGAGGCGGCGGGTTTGTTTCACGGTTAATGGATGAGATACGACAAAAACGTGGCTTGGCATATAGTGTTCATAGTTATTTTATGCCTATGGAACAACAAGGCCCATTTCAAATTGGTTTGCAAACTAAAAAAGAACAAGCCGATGAAGCTCTTCAGATAACCCAAGCAACATTGTCAAAATTTGTTACGAATGGACCGACTACAGATGAGCTAATTGCGGCTAAACAAAATATTATTGGTGGTTTTCCACTACGTTTAGATAGCAATCTAAAAATTATTAGTTATATGGCGATGATAGGCTTTTATAAACTGCCACTTACTTATTTGGATGACTATATAAAAGCTGTCGAAGCAGTAACGGTGGCGCAAATCAAAGATGCATTTACACGCCGAATTAATCCAGAAGGAATGGTAACAGTGATGGTTGGTGTTGCTGAGCAAGATTAAATGTCATTAAAACAGGGCAGTGTACGTATCATTGCTGGGGAGTGGCGCCATCGTGTGGTTAGCTTCCCCAGCCGCCTTGATCTTCGCCCAACACCAAATAGAGTACGTGAAACTGTTTTTAACTGGTTAGGACAAGATTTAAGCGGGAAAGTATGCTTGGATCTTTTTGCTGGCAGTGGCGCAATGGGGTTTGAAGCCGCATCACGTGGAGCAAAACAGGTAGTGATGGTAGAATCCGACCAAATTGCTTTAAAAGCACTACAAAATAACATCAATCAGTTATCCGCAGTACAAATAAAACTTGTAAAAACAGATGCACTAGCATTTGTTACGGCTGGCTTAGAACCATTTGATGTTGTCTTTCTTGATCCACCTTACCGGCTTAATTTATTATCTAAGCTACTATCCTTACTTTCTTCACAACTTGCAACTAGTACCCTGGTATATATTGAGAGTGAAAAAAGTTTCATTTGTGATCAACCTTGGCAAGTATGGCGGCATAAGCAAGCCGGAAAAGTTTGTTATCAACTATTAAAATTAAAACAAAATGGATAAAGCGATATACCCTGGTACCTTTGATCCAATTACGCGAGGTCATGAAGATTTAGTAAGGCGTGCATCTAATCTTTTTGATCAAGTGGTGGTTGCAGTCGCAGCCAGTAGTGCAAAACAACCTTTTTTTACATTAGAACAACGAGTAAACATGGCTCAGCAAGTTTTATTTGATTGTTCAAATGTTAAAGTTGTGGCGTTTTCTGGGTTGCTAATGGGTTTTCTGCAACAACAAGATGCTCGAATAATTTTACGTGGGTTACGTGCTGCTTCTGACTTTGAATATGAGTTCCAAATGGCAGGAATGAATCGCGGAATGTATCCAAATGTTGAAACTTTGTTTATGACACCATCCGAACAGTATATGTTTGTTTCTGCCACCATTGTGCGCGAGATTGCATTATTGGGGGGGGATGTTGATAAATTTGTGCATCCACTAGTTAGCAAGCAACTACGCAATAAAATTAAATAACTCCTAAATTATATTTTTTAAGGTTGAAATGGCACTAATAATTACCGATGAATGTATTAATTGTGATGTCTGCGAGCCAGAATGTCCTAACAACGCAATTTCTCAAGGTGAAGAGATCTACGTCATTAATTCTAGTTTATGTACTGAATGTGTCGGCCACTATGATGTACCACAATGCATGGAGGTATGTCCAGTAGACTGCATCCTTAGCGATCCAGAAGTGGTTGAGAGCAAAGAGCAATTACAAAACAAATATCTTAAGCTTACTAGCACCTAAATAGTAAGGGATTGATTACAAAAGGAGATTAAAATGAACGTAGTAGAACTACTTGCTTTTGTCGTTAAAAATAGTGCTTCTGATTTACATCTATCATCAGGTATGCCTCCGATGATACGTGTGAATGGTGACATCAAGAAAGTCAATCTGCCTGCAATGGAGCATAAAGAAGTTCATGCCATGGTATATGACATTATGAATGATGGCCAACGTAAATTTTATGAAGAAAATTTAGAATGTGATTTCTCTTTTGAAGTACCTAAGTTGGCGCGTTTTCGTGTTAATGCATTTAACACCCAACGTGGTAGTGCTGCAGTTATGCGAACTATTCCATCAAAGGTATTAAGTCTTGAAGATTTAAATGCGCCTAAGATATTCACTGAAATTTCTAATCAACCACGTGGTGTTGTGCTGGTAACAGGACCTACCGGTTCAGGAAAATCAACCACACTAGCAGCAATGGTTGATTATATCAATGAAAATAAACATGACCATATTCTAACCTTAGAAGATCCAATTGAATTTGTGCATGAAAGCAAGAAAAGTTTGATTAATCAGAGGGAAGTTGGTCGTGACACCTTAAGTTTTTCAAATGCACTACGCTCAGCATTACGTGAAGATCCAGACATTATTTTAGTAGGTGAGCTACGTGACTTGGAAACTATACGCTTAGCAATGACAGCAGCAGAAACTGGACATTTAGTTTTTGGAACCTTGCATACAAGTTCTGCCGCTAAAACTATTGACCGGGTTATTGATGTTTTTCCTGCAGCAGAAAAAGAAATGATACGTGCAATGCTTTCAGAATCATTACGTGCAGTAATCTCACAAACATTATTAAAAACTAAAGATGGTAAAAAACGAGTCGCTGCACACGAAATAATGATAGGTACACCAGCAATTCGTAATTTAATCCGTGAAGCAAAAGTGGCACAAATGTATTCAGCTATTCAGACCGGGCAGGGCGTTGGTATGCAAACTTTGGATCAAAATTTAACTGATTTAGTTAATCGTAATATTGTTTCAGTCGTAGAGGCACGTAACAAAGCTATGAACAAAGATAACTTCCGGGGTTAATCTGTGTGTGGCGCGTAGGATGGATTAGATTATTGAGCGCAGCGAGATAACGTAACCCAGCATTTGCTATGCAACGGATAATATAACCTAGACCCTGCAAGTAATCGCACACATGCTGCACAACAGATTGCTCCATATAGAAAATTTTATTCTTTGGAAATATCAATAAGTATTCCACGCAGAATAAGATTTTCTATACGAAACAATTTGTTACACATTATATCCACGATTACCTGCAGGATCTAGGTATAAAGTTTACGATTGATGCTGGGTTACGTTTTTTTACTATCGTAAAAAATCTAACCCAGCCTACATATTTGACTAGTACCTTGCACGCTAAATAATTTAATTCTAAAATAAATTAATAAAACGACGGCATTGACATACCCATCCAGATTAAAAACAGAATAATCATAGTAATACCGACACCAACGGTGCCAATAATCATACCAATTAGTATCGTTACACCATCCCTACTAAGCAATCCTAATGACATAATAAGTATTCCCCAACCAGGCGGAAAATTAGTCAGAGGCAGTGGAATAGAAATAGAAACTGCGAATACAAAGGAGAAAATACCTATAATTCTTTCCCAAGCATGCACACTGATGTAAGTAATTCTTGGTCGCAAATGTTTTTCAATCTTGCACAGCCATGGGCTGGCCTTACTTAACATTTTTTCAATTCGCTCTCGGCGAATCTGTTTCTTTTCTAACCATGCAGGCAACCAAGGTGCACTCATACCTAAGATCATTTGTACTGAAAAAATAAACAGTGGGATAGAGAACAGAGTGGTATAACCAGGTGGGACCGGTATCGGGAGACAAAGTGGCAATGCAGCTAATGCCATAAGGATACCAAAGCCACGTTCATGTAAGGAGTTTTTAATCTCCCCAACAGTCATAATTTCTTGTTTATTCTCTGCGACTACCAACGCTAGATATTCTGATGTAGCTTTTTCTTTATTTTCCATTGGTTACGCCCTTATTGCTAATTGTTCTACATATTACCTAGATCCTGCAAAACCTAGCAGTTATTTTAATAATACCTAGATCCTGCAAGTAATCGTGCATATAATGCACGATTACTTGCAGGATCTAGGTAATACTTTATTCATAGCGTAAAGCTTCAACTGGTTTTAGTAATGATGCCTTTCTGGCAGGATAATAACCAAAAAATATACCAATTGCTGAAGCAAAGGCAAACGCCAAGCCAACCATTCCGAGAGTAATCACAATCACCATATCAACTAATTCACTCACTAACCAAGCACCGCTAATACCAAGTATAACGCCTGCCAAACCACCCAAAATACAGATCATCAATGCTTCAAGTAGAAATTGTGTGAGTATTGCTTGCCGATTAGCACCAATTGCCATACGGATACCAATTTCACGGGTTCGTTCGGTAACCGATACTAGCATAATATTCATACTACCAATGCCACCAACCAATAATGAAATTGATGCAATAGCACCTAACATAATTGACATAATCTTAGCAGCACCTGTTGCAATATCCGCAATGGCGGTTAGATTACGTACAGTGAAATCATTTTCTATTCCATCTGCGATCCGATGGCGTTGCCGTAGTAATTGATTAATCTCCACTTCAGCTTCTTCCATCATATCTGCTGATTCTCCTTGCACCGTCATATAACGTACAGAACCAGGAAACTGATTGCCAGTTATCTGCCGCTCGCTAGTGGTGAAAGGAACGAACACATTATCATCTTGATTACGACCACTTAAACTTTGACCTTTTGCTTCTAATACACCGACAATAACAAATGGACGGTTAGTGATACGTACCATCTTACCAATGGGGTCAACATTACCAAATAAATTAATAGCAGTTTCTTTACCTATAACAGCAACCCGCATCGCTGAACGTAAATCAGACTCAGAAAAAAATGAACCACTTTCTAACTGCCAACCTCCAACTGAAAAATAATCTGGTGTTGTCCCAGTAACAATGGTGCTCCAGTTATTGGCAGCAAAACTAAGTTGTACAGTTCCAGTAATAACTGGTGCTGTTGCTCTAACAGATGGTAGTTCAGCAATTGCGCGAGAATCGTTGACAGTTAGAGTTTTAACGCTACCACTACCAAAACTTAAACCACCCGAAGAAGTAGCCCCAGGTAACACAATAAATAAATTACTACCCATAGAAGTAATAGATTGATTAATATTATGTTCAACACCTTTACCAATCGATAGCATTAAAACCACTGATGCCACACCAATAATCATGCCAAGCATGGTTAAACCAGTACGCAAACGATTAAGACGTAAAGCACGTAGTGCTTCGCCCATAATAGCAAATAGATTCATTGAGTAAGTTTGACTGGTTGAGTAGCTTGTTTTTGATCATGAACTACACGCCCATCCTTTAAGCGTATCAATCTATCAGCATAATCCGCAACATCATTCTCATGCGTAACCAATACGATGGTAATACCTTGTTCACGATTTAATTGCTCAAATAATGCCATAATTTCACCGCTAGTCTGGGTATCTAAGTTACCAGTTGGTTCATCTGCAAGAATTAGTTGCGGGTGATTAATTAATGCGCGACTAATAGCCACCCGTTGTTGTTGTCCGCCAGAAAGTTGATTAGGTTGGTAGTTAGCAAATTTTTCTAAACCAGTACGACATAGTTGTTCCAAAGCACGTTTACGACTATTCGCACGGTTTTCGCCAGCGTAAAGTAACGGTGTGGCAACATTGTCTAAGGCTGTCATTCGTTTAAGCAAATTAAACCCTTGGAATACAAAACCAATATTACGATTTCTAATCTGTGCTAAAGCATTATTAGAAAGTTCCGCTACATCTTGTTCCTCTAGCCAATAATGACCACTGGTAGGGGTGTCAAGACAGCCTAATATGTTCATCAAAGTAGATTTACCAGAACCAGAATGTCCCATAATAGCGACAAACTCCCCTTGATTAATCGTGAGGTTTATATCAAACAATACCTGGCTGTTAAGCGATTCATGTGCATGACTAGCCAAATGGTAAATTTTGTTAATATTCTCTATTTTGATTAGTGACTTATTTTGGTGTGTAGACATAACTAGAATGCTCTGACTCTAAAGTTTCGATTAGATTTCTCCTCAGCGATTGTCTCACGTACAATTATCAAGTCGTTTTCTGTGATTACAGTATCAGTGATTTCTGTAAAGTTTCCGTCAGTAATTCCTGTGACTACATTAACCGCAACAGGTTTTCCTGCTTCTAGTTTATAAACCACCGGACCATCTAGTTTTATAGGTGCAGCTGCGCCATCTGTAGACTGAGGCAGATAACGTAGTGCTGCATTAGGTACCCGTAAAACAGCTCGCTTCTGATCAATAATAAAACGAACATTTGCCGTCATACCAGGCAATAAGGTACCTTCATCATTATTAACCAAAGCAATCACGTTATAAGTAACCACATTTTCTTGGATTGTTGGATTAAGACGAACTTGCTTAACGGCGCCAGTAAATTGCAGATCTTGATAAGCATCAACCGTAAAATTAACTTGTTGACCTATATGTAACTGCCCAATATCCGCTTCCGCCACACTGATGTTAATTAACATTTGACTTAGATCATTGGCAATCTGAAACAAAACAGGGGTTTGAAAATTAGCTGCAACTGTTTGTCCAAGATCGACATCACGTGCGATAACTACTCCAGAAATCGGTGATTTAATGACACTGTAATCTATATTAGCTTGATCACGAGTAACCTGGGCCCGACTAACCTTGTGTTGCGCATTAGCAGCATCTAATTCTTGTTCGACAATATCCAGTGCCTCGCTAGAAATAAATCCTTTTTCTTGGAGCGATTGATTACGCCGCAGTTTATTCTCAGCCATACTTAATGCAACACTAGAACTTAACTGATTTGCTTTAGATTGAGCCAATTGTGCTTTAAGTAGCGCCGGATCCAATTCGGCTAATATTTGACCAGTTACTACCTGATCATTGAAATTAACATGCAGTTTAATCACAGTTCCTGAAATCTGTGTGCCAACATTAACTAACACTAGTGGCGTCAAAGTACCATTGGCAGATATGGTTTGTATAATATCGCCACGATCAACAGCTTGAGTTCTAAACTGATCAGCCCCAGCTTCAGGTTTTTCGTTTCCCTGCCAGAAGAAAAAGATGATTGCTGATAACAGTAAGATGATAAGGAATTTTTTACTACGTAATATGGACATATTAGACGGTTTGATTTTTATTGGCTGTTAGTATTGGAGGTGAATTGATATAACACCTATTACCTAGATCCTGCAAGTAATCGTGCATATGTACAGTATGTGTGCGATTACTTAAGGGATCTAGGTATTAGCTTAAATTTAAATTATCTTCATGCCATCTTGCAGGATTGTTTTTGATGTAATCAGATATTTGACAATATTCATTTTCATTACGAATGATACGTTCCCAATAATTGCGTTGCCATAATTTTTTATTAAATCGTG
>JAJFJL010000009.1 GCA_021774055.1 Nitrosomonas sp.
ATAGATTGTTGCTCGCACGATTATTTACCCGCCCAGCAAATGTATTAATATTAGACGAACCAACAAACGATCTTGATATTGAAACACTGGAACTATTGGAAATTTTGTTACGAGATTATGCTGGAACATTATTTTTGGTAAGTCATGATCGTGCATTTCTTGATAATGTTGTGACACAAGTAATTGCATTTGAAGGAAATGGCTTATTGCAAGAATATGTTGGTGGCTATGAAGATTGGATACGCACCAAAAATTCAATAAAAAAAGTAACAATAAATAAAACCAATCAAAACAAGACCAACATTACAACAAATAAATCATCTAAATCAAATAGTAAAGACAAATTAAGTTATCATGAAACACGTGAATTGGAAGGTTTACCAAAAAAAATTGAAGTTTTAGAGCAAGAACAAGAAAATATTACTTTGCGATTAAATGATGTCACGATTTATAATGATCAGCCAGGTGAAGCAAAAGCCCTACAAATACGATTTTCTACAATTGAAAAAGAACTAACCACTT
This sequence comes from Nitrosomonas sp., assembly GCA_021774055.1. Taxonomy (GTDB): domain Bacteria; phylum Pseudomonadota; class Gammaproteobacteria; order Burkholderiales; family Nitrosomonadaceae; genus Nitrosomonas. The sequence continues at coordinate 523 of JAJFJL010000009.1, forward strand.
GTCTTGTTAGATGGGATGAATTAGAAACAAAATGCGGAAAAGTATAAATGAAAGTCCAACAGTAATTTCCCTATAAACAACATGGAGATACATACTGCTCATTGACCATTGACCTGAGCAATCACATCGTTTAAAGTCACTACTTTTGAAAGGAGGAAGCTTACCGTGAAACAAAAAACAATTATGAGTTTAATACTTGCATCAAGCATGCTTTTAGCATTTTCTGGTGCGGTTCAAGCAGAAGGTGATCCAGCTGCTGTAAAAGATAAGAGTTCCATGTGTATTGGCTGTCATGGCATTGAAGGCTATCGTACAGCATACCCAGTTGCTTATCATGTTCCAAAGATTGGCGGACAAAGTGCTGAATATATTATTAAGGCATTGAAAGCATATCAAAATGGTGAGCGTAACCACCCTAGCATGGTAGCCATAGCGGCAGGTCTTTCTGAGCAAGATATCAAAGATTTTGCAGCCTATTACTCTGGTAATTAATTAAGTTTTTTACGCAAGGAACGAATGATGAAGAATTTTGTTATCGCCGCAATAAGCGGTGCTGTCCTAATGATGATCTCAGGACAAAGTATTGCCGCTGATATTGATGCGGGTAAGAGCAAAGCTGCAGAAGTTTGTGCTTCATGCCATGGTACTGATGGTAAAGGCATTGCACCAAATTTTCCACATATTGGTGGTCAGCATAGAACCTATATTGAAAAAGCTTTAACAGATTATAAAAGTGGGGAGCGTAAAGACCCTATTATGAATGGTATGTCAGCAGCTTTGAGTGAAGAAGATATCGATAACTTGGCTTTCTATTATTCAAGCCAATCAGGAAACTTGTCATCAAAGAGATAGTATAAATATTTCTGGGTAACACCCCAAAAATTTTGAGAAATGGAATATAGCGTTGTCTAGTTATATTCCATTTTTAATTTCTAACTGTTTACTAAGACATTCAAAATAAATAGTGGCATCAGGTGCTGATTGGCTACGTTGCGCCTGCCATATCATTTCTGCAAGACACTCCATCATCTTATGTGCAGCATCATGCTCATCATCTGACCTGCCTAACAAACACTTAAATTTCTCACAAATACCAACTGGTTGATCAATAGATAGCTGTTCCTTAATTGCAACATGCATACTCATATGTAAAAAAGGATTTATGCTTCCCGTTTCAGGCAAATAATCTTTATCTAAATATTGACCTGGGTTATCAAGTAGCGCATGGTATTCTGGATGCAACAATATAATTTCAAGTGCAAGTGTCTGTATACCAGAAAGGGCCTCTTTTTGACGGTATTTATGCCAGGCATCAAAAAATAACTGGCGCGCTTGATCTCTAGATGGTCGGTACATAATGTAAGATGAATTTAAATTATTGATTGTTAAATGACGCGCATGAAATAACCTGAACAACTAGTGCAGAATTTATACTTCAAGCAGTGTATTTTGTTTTTTCTTTAAATTCACATAAAGAATAAATAATACAAGTGGAGCATTCTGGTTTACGTGCTTTGCACACGTAACGCCCATGAAGGATCAACCAATGATGAGCATCGTAACAGAATTCTTTTGGCACCAATCTCAACAACTTCAGTTCCACTTCCAATACATTATTACCCGGCGCAATACGTGTACGATTAGCTACACGAAAAATATGTGTATCAACTGCAATTGTTGGCTCACCAAATGCTGTATTCAATATCACATTAGCTGTTTTACGCCCAACACCAGGAAGCTTTTCTAATTGCTCTCGAGTATTAGGTACTTCACTAGCGTAATTTTTCACCAGTAATTCACAAGTAGCTAAAATATTTCTAGCTTTAGTCTTAAATAACCCAATACTTTTTATAAAATCACGCAAAGCTGGTTCACCTAATATAATAATATTTTCAGGTGTATTAGCTTTAAGAAATAATTTATTAGTTGCTAGATTGACACTTTTATCTGTCGCTTGAGCAGAAAGTATCACTGCTATCAACAATTCAAAAGGTGAATTGTAGACCAATTCTGTCGTAGGATGTGGGTTAGCAGATTTTAGACGGTTAAAAATTTCATGACGTTTCGCTAAATTCATATTGATAATTACTTCTCAGCCATGGCTTGCCTACGCGCTTCCAATGCACGCTTTAATGCCGCTTGAATAGTTGCATGCTTACGTTCCCCTGCTGTTAACGTTATCTTCTTATCTGACACTCTTACAGCTATTTCTTGCGCCTGTCGCTTTTTTTGTTTAGATTGCACACTACTCAATCTTTGCAAACGAAACTGATGACGTTCGCGTGCAAGATTAGCCTCTTCTTGGCTACTTTTGTTAACTACATCCATGCTTTTTATAATTGTCACAATAGCAATACAATCCATTGGACAAGGTGTAACACACAACTCACAACCTGTGCATGCAGCAGTAAAAACTGTATGCATCTGTTTTGCTGCACCAACAATCGCATCAACCGGACAAGCTTGAATACAGAAAGTACAACCAATACAGGAGCTTTCATCAATAACTGCTACCGCTTTTGGCTTATAAACACCATGTGCGGCATTCAATGTCTTAGGTATAACTCCTAATAATGCTGCCAACTTCTGAATACCCTCAGTGCCACCAGGAGGACATTGATTGATATCAGCATTACCTTCTGCAAGCGCAGTAGCATACGCCATACAATCAGGGTAATCACATTGAGTACATTGCGTTTGTGGTAACAAAGCATCTATACGGTCAGCAAGTAATAATTTATCGTTAGCCATAGATAACACCTTCGTAGATTTAATTTATTTAAAACAATACATTAAATTTACAAAGGTGTTAATCATAAGATTTATAACAGACACAACTATCTTATGCATTGATCATTGCATTGTAAATGGCAAGTGCATCTTTGGTAGCTTTAACATCGTGTACACGTAGAATCTTTGCACCTTTTGTAGCAGCCAATAATGCAGCAGAAACACTCTCATGAATTCGTTGATTAACTTTATTTCCAGTAATAGCACCTAACATAGATTTACGTGATAGTCCCACCAATATAGGCAAATGCATTTTACCAAAGTCATCTAGATGATTGAGCAATTTTAAATTATGTTGAATTGTTTTTCCAAAGCCAAACCCTGGATCAATGATTAATCTATCTTTTGAGATGCCATAGGATTGTAAAGTATCTACCCGCTGTTGCAAGAAATTTATTACTTCAGTGACAACATTAGTATATTGCGGTTTCTTTTGCATATTACCTGGTTCACCCTGCATGTGCATCAAGCAAATAAACACATTACTATCTGTAACAGCTTCTATTGCCCCAGGAGAACGGAGTGCATTAACATCATTCACTATAGCAGCACCTGCTTGAATTGCATGTTGCATAACGTCTGGTTTCGATGTATCAATTGAAATAGGAATATTCAGATTAACTAAAGCTGTAATTACTGGGATTACACGATTTAATTCTTCTTTGATGCTAACAGATGCGCTGCCGGGGCGGGTTGACTCACCACCAATATCAAGAATATCTACGCCTTCATCAATTAGGCACTTCGCATGATGCACTGCTTTTTCTGTAGAACTAAAAAAACCACCATCAGAAAAAGAATCTGGCGTGACATTGACAACACCCATAATGAGGGGGTGATCAGACAGCAGGAGATCAGATTTTACTAATGGCAGCATAGTCTGATTTATATAAGAGATGGGTTGTAATTAGATACCAGTACCTTACTCCCTAAATAACCAGGAAAATGTGGGGATGCAGAAATTATCGAGAACAAGGCGAAGAAACGCAGGCATATTGGTCATACGTCAAGTTTCTTCAACGCAGTTATCGGCAATTTCTGCCACAGATTTTCCTGGTTATTTAGGAGCGCGCTCCTAGGGAACAAGGACTAGCTACAGAAGTTATTTCTAACCACAAAACAAAGCTCCCTTGGTGCAGTTAAACCACATCAAGGGAGCACCAGAGGATAATGTACATCAAAGCAGCAACTACTCTGTTTCTTTAGCAGTCTCTTGAGTAGTTGGCTTTGGTTCAGTTGCTGTTACTTCAGGCTGTTTAGCCGATGGTGGGCTATCGTCCTGATCCTCAGGCGGTGTCGCTGACAATGGTGGCTTTGGCGGCTGTGGTTCACGCCCTGCCATAATGTCATTAATTTGCTCGCTATCAATCGTTTCCCATTCCAATAAAGCCTTTGTCATGGCTTCAATCTTATCTTTATTTTCTTCGATTAATTTACGTGCAAGTGCGTATTGTTGATCAACGATGCGACGAACTTCAGCATCCACCTTTTGCATGGTTTCTTCACTCATGTTTTTATGAGTTGTTACTGATCGCCCAAGAAATACTTCACCTTCTGTTTCACCATAAACCATTGGCCCAAGTGATTCAGTCATTCCCCACTGAGTCACCATTTGCCTAGCTAGATCTGTAGCACGCTCAAAATCATTAGAAGCTCCGGTTGTCATTTGTTTCATAAAGACTTCTTCTGCAATCCGTCCGCCAAACATAACCGCAAGTTTTTGCAAGATTTCTTCTCGTTCCATACTAAAGCGATCCTCAGTGGGCAACTGCATGGTGACGCCTAATGCACGACCACGTGGAATAATCGTCACTTTATGTACAGGATCTGTTTTATCCAGAAGTTGTGCTACAACAGCATGTCCAGATTCATGGTAAGCGGTATTACGTCGCTCACGTTCTGGCATTACAACTGAGCGTCGTTCTGGACCCATAAAGATTTTGTCTTTAGCATTCTCAAAATCAATCATATCTACAAATCGTTTACCACTTCGCGCTGCAAATAATGCAGCTTCATTCACCAAGTTAGCAAGGTCTGCACCAGACATTCCAGGTGTTCCACGGGCAATGATTTCAGCTTTTACATCTGTAGAAAGGGGAACTTTACGCATGTGAACCTGGAGTATTTGCTCACGACCACGAATATCTGGAAGTGGGACCGTCACCTGCCTGTCAAAACGACCTGGACGTAATAATGCAGGGTCAAGCACATCAGGACGGTTAGTTGCTGCAACGACAATTACACCAGAAGAACCTTCAAAACCATCCATTTCAACCAGTAATTGATTAAGTGTTTGCTCACGTTCATCGTTACCACCACCTAATCCGGCACCACGCTGACGACCAACAGCATCAATTTCATCAATAAAGATAATGCAAGGTGATTCTTTTTTTGCTTGCTCAAACATATCACGAACACGTGAAGCACCGACACCAACGAACATTTCAACAAAGTCAGACCCAGAAATACTAAAGAATGGAACGCCTGCTTCACCTGCAATAGCACGTGCTAATAGTGTTTTACCGGTTCCAGGGCTACCAACCATTAGAACGCCTCGGGGGATACGCCCGCCTAATTTCTGAAATTTAGTAGGATCACGCAAGAAATCAACAATTTCGGTAACTTCTTCTTTGGCTTCGTTACATCCTGCAACATCTTTAAATGTAACCGGGTTGCTTGATTTGTCTAGTTTGCGAGCTTTACTTTTACCAAAAGAGAAAGCGCCACCACCTTTCCCACCACCTTGCATCTGGCGCATGAAAAAAATCCATACCGCAATCAACAAAAGCATTGGGAACCAGGAAACAAAGATATTCATCAACATTGATGCTTCTTCTTCCGGTTTAGCTTCAACAGCTACGCCTGCTCTTAATAAATCACTAACCAACCAGGGGTCAGATGGTGAATAGGTAGTAAAACTCCGTCCATCAGTTTTAACTCCTTTTAGTAGTCGTCCCTCAATAACTACTTTAGAAACCCTACCTTGATTCATCTCATTCATAAACTGAGAATATTCCATAGCCGTATGCACTGGTTGACGTACGCTAAATTGGTTAAATACTGTCATCAGTACTAACGCAATGACCAGCCAGATGGCCATGTTTTTAATTAGATTGTTCAAAATAACTCCTTGAATTGCAACTTGACATGCTTCGTACCGCCATTCTAACGCCATTTTGGCATTTATGACAGCAGGGCCGTTTTTTTACATTACCATTAAACCATCCATCAGGATAGTTAAGTTCAACTTTATTCGAACATGAAAATTGCAAATATATACGAATATACCATGTAACATTTTGTTATATCCCACTAACAAAGGTTTTGCTTGCAACAAAATTATTGTTATGGAACAGATTATTAAGAGACCTAATCATGATCTTTTTTTTCAAGCCCTAGCAAGTATAGTTCTCTGCTGCGGTCACGTGATGCTTTTGGTTTACGTATCATGACTTGCCTAAAATTATGACGCATTGCTTGCAAGAATTGATCAAAATCACGTCCCTGAAAAACTTTGACCAGGAAGTTTCCACCAGAGTTCAGTTGCTCCATGGAAAAATCCATAGCTAATTCGGCAAGATACATACTGCGAGCTTGATCACTTATTTTTATGCCACTTATATTGGGGGACATGTCTGAGATTACAAGATCTAGTGATTTATTTTTCAGGTGGTTTTTAAGTTCTGCTAGTGCAGCTTCTTCTCTAAAATCATCTTGGATAAATATTACGCCAGGTGGCGGTGTCATTTCTAATAAATCTAATGCGATCACCGTGCCATGTTTACCTATTTTACTAGCCACTACTTGTGACCAACTGCCTGGTGCAGCACCAAGATCAACAACAGTCATACCAGGCTCTAACAATCTGTTACGCTGATTGATTTCAAGTAATTTATATGCAGCACGCGAACGATAGCCATCTTTTCTTGCCTGTTTAACGAAAGAATCATTTACATGTTCTTTTATCCATGCTTTGCTGGTTTTAGTTGGTTTCATCAAGTAGAATCAGCCTTTTCAAGAGATTCTATGTTATTAATTACTCCACAACAGCGTCGTGAACTATCCGCCCAGGCACATTCTATCAGTCCCATTGTTATGATTGGCAAACTCGGTTTATCTCCTAGTGTTATTGGTGAGATAGATAAAGCTCTTTTGAGTCACGAACTAATTAAAGTTAAAGTCGCGGTTAATGATAAAAAAATAAGAGAGACACTGCTGGAAGAAATCTGTCTGCAACTTCACGCGGCACCAGTAAACCACATTGGTAGAGTACTGGTACTTTATCGACCTAAACCAATAGAAACAGAAAAAACGCCTGCAACTTCATTATTCAAGAAGAAACGTGAGCCACGTCGAAGCAAGCGTAGTTATCAACTATAACCAATTACTTACAACAACAAAACATATTCAATTTAAATATATTTTACGTCTAAAATCTCATATTCACGGATACCTCCAGGTGCCATAACCTCAGCCACATCACCTTCACATTTACCAATAAGTGCGCGTGCAATTGGCGAGCTAATAGAGATTTTTCCATTTTTTATATCTGCCTCATCATCCCCTACTATTTGATAAGTTACTGTCTTGCCATTTTCTAGGTCTTCCATCTCAATAGTGGCACCAAATACACAAGCACCATCAGCATCAATAAGCGCAGGGTTAATTATTTGAGCATTAGAAAGCTTACCTTCCAGGTCGATAATGCGCCCTTCAACAAACCCTTGCTTTTCTTTAGCTGCATCATACTCAGCATTTTCAGAAAGGTCGCCATGAGAGCGTGCTTCAGCAATAGCAGCAATAACAGATGGACGTTGCACGGATTTTAATTCATGTAATTCATCACGGAGTTTAGCTGCTCCGATTACAGTCAATGGAATAGTGCTCATAATATATCTTTATCGTTTAAATTTATTCTAGTGCCTTGCTCTCTAAATAACCTGAAAAATATGAAGATGCAAAAATTGTCGATAACAAGGCGAAGAAATTCAGGCATATTGATGAACATACGCCAAGTTTCTTCAACGCATCTATCGGCAATTTTTGCTACAGATTTTACTAGTTATTTAGAGTGCAAGGTACTAGATTGGTAAGTTGATTTGTGAGTGTAGTTGTTGCAGATTGTAGGCCCGCATTTCTTGCATATTTTTCATACCAATACAAGCAGCACGTGCACCAGCTAAGGTTGTGTAATAAGTGACTCCAGCTTCAAGTGCAGCATGGCGAATAGAGTAGGAGTCACGAATTGAGTTTCTTGTGTTTTTTACCGTATTGATTATAAGATCAATTTCTCCATTCTTTATCATATCAACAACATGTGGCCGACCTTCTGCCACTTTGTTAATTGCACTTACTTCAAGCCCTGCATCAGCAATAACTGCAGCTGTACCACGTGTTGCATAAAGAGTAAAACCAAGTTCTGCAAGGTTACGAGCAATCTGAATTGCGTGTTGTTTATCTGAGTGACGTACACTAATAAAAATATTTCCTGTTGTTGGCAACTGAACACCTACTGCTAATTGTGACTTAACAAATGCTTCAGCAAAAGATTGTCCTACACCCATTACTTCACCAGTAGATTTCATTTCTGGTCCAAGAATTGTATCAACACCAGGGAACTTAATGAAAGGAAAAGCTGCCTCTTTCACAAAATAATGTGACGGGATAATTTCTTTGGTTATTTTTTGCTGTACTAGAGACTGTCCAGCCATACAACGTGCTGCAATTTTTGCCAACTGCAAGCTTGTTGCTTTCGATACAAAGGGAACTGTACGAGATGCTCTTGGGTTAACTTCCAAAACATAAACAACATTATCTTGGATGGCGAACTGTACATTCATTAGGCCAACAACATTTAATGCACGTGCCATAGCGCTAGTTTGTCGCCGCAGTTCATCTTGCACGGCGGGCAGCAAATCAAAAGGTGGCAGTGAACAGGCTGAATCACCTGAATGTACACCAGCTTGTTCAATATGCTCCATGATGCCACCGATTAAAACTGTTTCGCCGTCACAAATAGCATCAATATCCACTTCTGTGGCATTATTGAGAAAATGATCAAGAAGTACCGGTGAGTCATTAGAAACTTTAACTGCTTCACGCATGTAACGTTCCAAGTCACTTTGTTCGTGAACAATTTCCATCGCACGTCCACCCAAAACGTAGCTAGGTCTTACCACCAAAGGATATCCAATTTCATCGGCAGCAATAAGTGCTGCCTCTGGGCTACGCACCGTACGATTTGGTGGCTGCTTTAATTCAAGTTGTTGTAACATCTGTTGAAAGCGCTCACGATCCTCTGCACAATCAATCATGTCGGGACTAGTGCCAATAATAGGAACACCATTAGCGGCTAATTCACGCGCAAGCTTTAATGGTGTTTGCCCTCCATATTGCACGATAACCCCAAACGGTTTTTCTACTGCCACAATTTCAAGCACATCTTCCAGTGTTAGCGGTTCAAAGTAGAGTCGGTCAGAGGTGTCATAGTCAGTAGAAACAGTCTCAGGATTACAATTAACCATAATTGTTTCAAAACCATCTTCACGCATAGCTAATGCAGCATGCACACAACAATAATCAAACTCAATCCCCTGACCAATACGATTGGGACCACCACCCAACACGATAATTTTCTTTTTATTAGTTGGCTTAGCTTCGCACTCTTCTTCATAAGTGGAATACATATAAGCCGTGCTAGTTGCAAATTCAGCAGCACAGGTGTCAACTCGTTTAAACACAGGTCGTAAATTAAATTGATGTCGCATGTTACGTACGGCGCTGGCATCTGTATTTAGTAATTTTGCTAGGCGTCGATCTGAGAAGCCACATCGCTTTAGCCGACGTAATGCGTCTCGGTCAATTTGCGCTAGCGTTTTTTCTCTAACCTCTTGTTCTTGTTCTACTAGATTCTCAATTTGCACTAAGAACCACGGATCAATCTTGGTTAAACTGTGAATTTTATCGAACGTCATATTGCAGCGAAAAGCATCGGCAACATACCAAATACGATCCGATCCAGGATTACCTAATTCAGATGCAATAGTTTCTACATTAGTAGATTTTTCATCTAAACCATCTGTGCCAGTTTCTAATCCACGCAAAGCTTTCTGTAATGACTCTTGAAATGTTCTCCCAATAGCCATTACTTCACCAACTGATTTCATTTGTGTAGTCAAACGATCATTAGCCTGCGGGAATTTTTCAAAAGCGAACCGAGGAATTTTGGTAACCACATAATCAATAGTTGGCTCAAATGATGCGGGTATCGCACCGCCGGTAATATCATTACCAAGTTCATTCAAAGTGTAACCAACAGCTAGCTTGGCAGCTATTTTAGCAATTGGAAAACCAGTTGCTTTTGAGGCAAGTGCAGAAGACCGGGATACACGTGGATTCATTTCAATTACCAACATGCGACCATCTTCTGGATTAATAGCAAATTGCACGTTGGAACCACCGGTTTCTACCCCGATTTCACGTAATACCGCAATAGATGCATTACGCATTAATTGATATTCTTTATCAGTTAATGTTTGTGCTGGAGCAACAGTAATCGAATCTCCAGTGTGAACTCCCATAGGGTCAATATTTTCAATAGTGCAGATAATAATGCAATTATCTTGTCGATCGCGCACCACTTCCATTTCAAATTCTTTCCAACCAATAACAGATTCTTCAATTAATAATTCTTTGGTTGGTGAAGCATCTAACCCACGCTCACAAATCTCTAGAAATTCTTCGCGGTTGTAGGCAATTCCTCCGCCGCTGCCACCCATGGTAAATGATGGTCGAATAATAGCTGGATAGCCAACCATTGCTTGTACTTGCAAGGCTTCTTCCATACTGTGAGCAACAGCAGAACGAGCAGAATTTAGCCCAATTCTGGACATAGCTTGCTTAAATTTTTCGCGATCTTCTGCTTTATCAATAGCCTCACGAGATGCGCCAATTAGGGTTACGTTATATTTTTCTAAGACACCATGTTTAACCAGATCTAATGCACAATTAAGCGCTGTTTGCCCACCCATAGTTGGCAATAATGCTTCTGGGCGTTCAATCGCAATAATTTTTTCTAACATCGGCCAGGTAATTGGCTCAATATATGTTGCATCGGCCATTTCTGGGTCGGTCATAATTGTCGCTGGGTTGGAATTTACTAAAACAACACGATAACCTTCTTCGCGTAATGCTTTGCAAGCTTGCACACCAGAATAATCAAACTCACAGGCCTGCCCAATAACAATAGGGCCTGCACCGATAATTAGGATAGATTTTATGTCGGTACGTTTAGGCATATTTTTCTAATCGGATGATTGATGAAAAAAACAGGAAATAAAGAAATTTCAGGGGGATTAAGTTATGGTTTACAACGTTTCATCATTTCAACAAAACGATCAAATAAATAATCTGCTTCATGTGGTCCAGGACTTGCTTCTGGGTGTCCTTGAAAGCAGAAGGCTGGCTTGTCGGTTAATTCGAATCCTTGCAAGCTACCATCAAATAAAGAAATATGAGTAACCCGTGCATTTTTAGGTAAGGTATTAGCATCAATAGCAAAACCATGATTCTGACTAGTAATAATTACCTGTTTGCTATCTAAATCTTGCACCGGATGATTAGCACCATGGTGACCAAATTTCATTTTAATTGTCCTCGCGCCACTTGCTAATCCTAATAATTGGTGGCCTAAGCAGATACCAAAAACAGGAATTTCTTTCTTGAGCAATTGTTGTGTTGCAGTAATTGCATAATCGCAAGGCTCAGGATCACCTGGTCCATTAGAAAGAAATACACCATCTGGCTTAGCTGCTAAAATTTCATCAGCAGATGTTTGTGCAGGATAAACTGTGACATGGCAACCACGTTGAGTTAATTTACGTAAGATATTACGTTTAATGCCAAAATCAAATGCGGCAATATTAAAACTAGGTTTTGTTGGTGTTTGATAGCCATCTGTTAGTGTCCATTCACCTTCAGTCCATTGGTATGGTTGATTACAACTAACTACCTTGGCAAGATCCATGCCAGTTAAACCAGGAAAATCTCTGGCATGTTTAATTGCTGCTGATTCATTAATTTGACCTGCCATAATACAGCCTGGTTGTGCACCTTTTTCACGCAAAATTCGAGTAAGTTTACGGGTGTCAATTTCAGCAATTGCAGTGACTTGTTGATGCTCAAGATACTCTGATAATGTCTGCGTTTGTCGCCAATTACTAGAAGTTATCGGTAGGTCTCTAATGACCAGTCCAGCAGCAAATACTTTATTGAAATTACCTGATTCAACATCCTCAAGATTAATTCCTGTGTTACCAATATGAGGGTAGGTGAGGGTGATAATTTGTTGGCAATAAGACGGATCAGTGAGAATTTCTTGATAGCCAGTCATTGAAGTGTTAAAAGCAACTTCACCTGTGCTAATGCCTTCTACACCAATAGATACGCCACGAAATATTGTGCCATCAGCAAGTGCGAGGATGGCATTCGGACGTTGAGACACAGAAAACTCCTTGGGTGCATAAAACACATGAAAATAGGGCAAGACGCACATTTACCGCCTTGCTTTTGACCAGCCGGAATTATACGTCAAACTACTGTACATTTCTATGAAAAGCACAATCAATTTATTCTATTGATTTAACCATAAAGCAAACTATTAAATAATATACATAAGCTGATGTTGATTGCATCATTTATTAATCAATAAGTTTTCTATTGTTAATTGATAAATTTTCGATAACGGCTCAATATCGCTGATCTCTACATTCTCGTTAAGCTTATGAATGGTTGCGTTACAGGGGCCAAACTCCACAACTTGCGTACAAATATCTGCGATGAAACGGCCATCTGAAGTGCCTCCAGAAGTAGAGAGCTGTGCATCAATAGTTGTCACATCTTTGATTGCAGCAGTCATTGCATTAGCTAATTCTGCTTTAGGTGTAAGAAAAGGTTTTCCAGAGAGTGTCCATTGCAAGTCATAATCAAGGGCGTGTCGCTCCAGAATCTCATGAGTTTTAGTTTTTAATGATGTGACCGTACTGGCGGTTGCAAAGCGAAAATTAAATAATAGATTAACTTCACCAGGAATAACATTGGTAGCACCTGTTCCAGATTTAATGTTAGAAATATGCCAAGTAGTTGGGGGGAAATACTCATTACCTTGATCCCATTCAGTTTGGGCAAGTTCAGCTACTGCAGGTGCCATTAAATGTATTGGATTTTTCGCTAGATGAGGGTAAGCAATATGCCCTTGTATTCCTTTAATCGTCAAATTGCCAGACAATGATCCACGTCGGCCATTTTTAATAGTGTCACCTAATTTATCAGTACAAGTTGGCTCACCAACAATACAATAATCAATTAGTTCATTGCGCGCTTTAAGCGTCTCTACAACTTTTACTGTGCCATCTACAGCAATACCTTCTTCATCAGAAGTAATCAATAAAGCAATAGAGCCATTATGCTTATCATGTTCAGCAATAAAACTTTCAATAGCAGTAATAAATGCGGCCAAGGATGTTTTCATATCTGCTGCGCCACGTCCATACAGTCGACCATTACGAATACTTGGTGTAAACGGCTCGCTATCCCATTGTTCAATAGGTCCTGTTGGCACAACATCAGTATGACCGGCAAAACAGAGAACAGGAGAAGTGTTTCCGCGCCTAGCCCAAAGATTAGTCACATCGCCAAAGCGCATTACCTCAATCGCAAATCCAAGCTGTTGCAAGCGTTGAATTAAAATTTCCTGACAACCAGCATCATCTGGAGTGAGAGAAGGACTAGAAATCAATGTTTGGGCAAGTGTCAGCGTATCATTAGACATAAATATTTCCTATATTCAGGATATTAGTTAGGGGCAACACCTTCACCTGTTTAGTTTTTTGATAGTTTTACCAAAACTACTATTTTTTATACGATAAAATCAATACATTAAAAACATAGACTTACGATCCTCTGCTGATTTATTGAATTGGCGAAGGTGTTGTAAGGTTGTTCAAAAATGCAGGGCTTATATTGGCTTAACTACAATACTTCACTAACATCTTATTAGTTAATGTCATATCATAGGCGAGAGGATCAAAGTCATCACCAATTTGCTCTTTATACTCCTCGTAATCTGGATGCGCCGGGTCATTTAGTACCGCAAGATATTCATAATAACCCCAGATTCCGCCTACATCTTCCGGCGGACAAGCACCTTTAGCTTTGATGCATTGAGGCAAAACTAATTTTGTATCAAAAGATGAAATTTTTTCTAGAGTTATTTTATGCTCCCAACTATCACCAAAATCATATTCATAAATAAATGCCATTTTTTCTTGCTTTAATATATGGTCAAGCCTATATTTATTTTCATCTTCAATTTCAGGAATATCATCACTAAGATAGCCATAAAAACTTCCGTTGGCTACAAATTGATGCAAGTGACAGTTATCCCAACCCATCACAACTTGTATTATTTTATGCAGCTGTGCCAAGGAGATAGTACTATCAACTAGAAAACGGCGCCATATAGGTGGCTTGGAGCCATTTAATACAATTTTTAACTGATATACTTCTCTTAGTGTTTTTGCCACTGGCTAGTCCCCTAAATAGTTAAACAACATCAATACCTGGATATCGCAAGCAACCATGTGACACCCACATAACAAACAATAAAACATTTTAATGTCTCGATTTTTTAAATACCGTACACAACCAGAACCTAGTATTGAATTAAGTGAACAGGATAACGTTCGGTCACTACATTTAGGTGGTAGCATGATACAAAGTGCAATGAAACTATCCGCACCAAATGATCTGGAACTTGCTTATACACGCTATATGATGGGCTTCTTATTGTTTCACCCTGATCCAAAAAAAATTCTTATGATTGGCTTGGGCGGCGGATCATTAGCAAAATTTATTTTTCATAATTTACCACAAACAACAATCATTGCAATTGAAGTTAATGCGCAAATTATTACCGTAGCTTACAACCACTTCTTGTTACCTGATAACCCTAGACTACAAGTCATCACTGCTGAAGGAGGCGAATATTTGGCTAATTATACAGAACAGACGGATATATTAATGGTTGATGGTTTTGATGATGGCTGTCAGGTCGCATCATTATGTCAACAAGACTTTTATGATCTTGCTTATAAGGTGTTAACTAAAAACGGGGTATTAGTTATCAACCTGCTAAGCCAAGATAAAGGTCGTCGCAATTATTTACAGCGTATTGAAAATAGCTTTGATGGCCATGTTGTTTCAATGTTGTCAGAAGTACGTGGCAATCAAATTGTTTTTGCATTTAAGCGTAATCCAGGCAAGTTAGCATGGAAAGCATTAAAGAATCAGGCGAAAGAACTTGAAAAAATATATTGCCTGCCATTTTCTGAGTTTGTAGCAAAATTACGTAAATATAACTCACGTAATAATAATTTTCTTGAGACCTGATTAGAGTTAGAATCAACTCTGTTGCTGGCTAAGGAACGTGCATGAAACAACTTGAGCAACTAGCACAGGATTTATGCTCATATTCAAAGCATGTAAACAGGCGCATAGCACGGCTATGTAACTGTTTACATAATGCAGAAGATGAGCATAAAGACAAAGCTAGGTGCTCAAGTTGTTTCATGCACGTTCCTTAGCTTGATCCCTCGTAACTAACATAATTTTTTAATATCAAAAGTGCAAACTACTTTTGAATCAATATAAAAGATGTCAGAAATTTCATACACTATCAAATTGCTAAGATTTAGCAACACCTATTTTGTAAAATGTACGGCAGCTAAATATTCCACAATATGACTTAATAATTTCAATATGCACGACGATCCAAATAATAATGACGAGCAAAATGTAGCGCCAAGTAAAACACAGCGTAAACAACAAATGCATGCATTACAAGATATGGGAGAACAACTTGTAACTTTTGATCTTCAACAACTTAATGAACTTGAATTACCAGAAATATTATTAAATGCAGTTTTAGAGGCAAAGCAAATACAAAAACATGGTGCAAAACGCCGGCAAATGCAATATATCGGCAAATTGATGCGTAAAGTAGACATAACACCATTTCAAGAAAAACTTACTAACTGGCACAAAGTATCGCAACATCACACTGCTTGGTTGCACCAATTAGAACATTGGCGTAACCGTTTATTAAACGATGAACAAGCCTTTACTGAATTTGCACAAAAATTTCCTGATTCCGATATTCAACATCTACGCCTATTAGTACGTAACGCACACAAAGAAAAACTTGCCAACAAACCACCAAAGAACTTCCGTTTAATATTTCATCAATTGAAAACTGCCATTCCAGAAGCCTCCATAGATCAAAAGGATTAGGGTCAAGGAAATAATAAATCATCCATTTAGACTTGTCCTTTTACTCTGATTCTTTGTTGGTTCTACGGTTACATAGAACAACTATGCGCCCTACGAACCGCCTCAAATCAGAGCAAAATAACCTCGCCTAAATTGGATGATTTA
>JAJFJL010000081.1 GCA_021774055.1 Nitrosomonas sp.
TTAATTTTTCAGCAGCGTTCTCATCGCCACAGATAATATTAATAATATGATATGATTCATTTTCTGATAGGGATTCTATAGTCGACAGGTTGTGTTGCAGTACCTCAATGGTTGCCGGTGTGCTTGTTTAAGAAAAGTTGCATCAATAATGACTGAGAAACCACTCTGATATAGCTGTTTGGCTGTGGTGAGTAAGTGGTGATTAGGTACGCTGACTTGCATCTGCGCTGTAAATTTTATGAATATTTGCTGAATCCGTGTGTGCTTCTGCTTGCAATCCAAAAAGACGTTTACGTTCCACATCCGAGCGCAGGCGGATCAAGCTCAGTTTCTCCAGTAAGGGCTGGGCTAGTGTGGTTTTTCCAGAGCCAGAACAAAGGACGCTACCCTAGGGCGACCACATATAAATTTATTAACCTTTAAATTCAATCCACTAAGTAGGCTGACAAAACTAGACCCAAGAGAAAAGTGTTTCTGTATCAATGGGTTGGAAATTTATATGCGGTCACCCTGGACGCTACCCTTTATCCAAAATCATGTGGCGATTTGATTGTAATTCAATTATTCGCAGCATGCCCTTCATTCGACCTTTCTCAATCATATCCAGGGATCATCCTGCAGCATTTCTTCAGTGCTTTCAGCCCAAGTACCAGTGGCATTTCTAATTAATTGTCTGCATCTGGTTGCCTGAGTACTCATATATGTTAGGATTTTCGTCAGGCACAGAAATATCGTCAAACTTTTTACGCAGCTCAATCTAAAGAACTGGAGATATAGGATCAAATGAGAAAATTTATCAGCGCTATCTTAATCACATTTTTACTATGGACAAGTAACTCATTATCAGAATCTACAGCACCGATTGCCAAAAGTGATGAGCGAAATCAGATGAAAGATATTGTGAGACATATTCTCGAATCCAACGAAGCATTTGTGAAAAACAGACCATCAAGCTATTTCACGCCCTTTATCCACGGTCAAGATCCCATCGCGACCATGGTGATCTGTGCAGATTCCCGGTTGCATACGCACGCACTTGATATTCATCCTGATGGCGATCTGTTTCTAGTGCGCAACATAGGTAATCAAGTGTCAACCGCCGAGGGTTCAGTCGAATATGGTATACGTCATTTGCATACGCCAGTGCTTTTTATCATCGGCCACTCATCGTGTGGTGCCGTCGGAGCTGCGATGTCTGATTATTCAGAGCTTGAACCGTCAATTAAACGTGAATTGGAAACAATCAAGGTGGTTAGTAATAAACCTGATGACGATGTAGAAGTCAAAAAGAGTGTTGAAGCCAACGTTAACCACCAAGTTTCAACTGCATTGATAAAATATGCAGCTGATATCAAGGAAGGTCGCCTAACCGTCATTGGTGGCGTCTATGATTTTCGCAACGATTACCACCAAGGCAGTGGTCGCCTTGTATTGATAAATGTTAATGGCGAGACAGACCCAGCCGCGATTCGCAAGGTGCAGCCACTCAATCACGATTCTATAAAATTAAAGGGGCCAGCCAGCTTGAAATAGGACAAGATGATAAAACAAGCTGGCTGACTACTTGCATTTTGAATATAAACATAAATCCTGCGCTAGTTGCCTAATTTATTCCATGCACGTCTCTTAGAGGTATATGAATTATTAGCTATTAACGATATGATTCGAAAATATATTTGTAAAGGAGTTACTGCAGATGAAATTCATAATGTGACTATTAAAGAAGGTATGACACCACTGACACAAAATGCTTTAAAACTTGCCCGAAGGCATTTGATATCATTAGCAGAAGTTTATCGTATTCGTCTAGAATAACCAGATTAGGAAAATCAAATCATGGATCTAACTCCATATTTAAAATTAATGATCGATAAGAATGCTTCAGACTTATTCTTCAGTGCTGGTACCACCGCCAATATAAAGATTGAAGGCATTATGCAACCGATTGGTAAGCAGGCATTGCTTAATAGTGATGTTAAACAGCTAGCCTATAGCATTATGAATGACCACCAAATTAAAGAATTTGAAGCTGACCTTGAAATGAACCTTGCTGTTTCAGCAAAAGGTATTGGTAGATTTAGAGCAAATATATATCGACAACGTGGCAGTGTAGCAATGGTAATGCGCTATATCAAACATCATATCCCTTCAATAGAAACACTTAATCTGCCAGTAATATTGAAAAAACTTATCTTAGAGCCAAGAGGCCTGGTACTTGTTGTTGGCTCGACAGGGTCAGGAAAATCAACAACTCTAGCATCAATGGTTGACCATCGTAATGCCAATATGAGAGGCCATATATTAACCATTGAAGATCCTATTGAATTTGTTTATAAGCATAAAAAATCGGTTGTTGATCAGCGTGAAGTTGGATTAGACACCTTAAGCTATGATAATGCATTAAAAAATGCTATGCGCGAAGCACCTGATGTTATTCTAATCGGTGAAGTCCGTGATCAAGCAACTATGCAGCATGCCATAGCCTATGCTGAAACTGGGCATCTATGTATATCAACCTTACATGCCAATAATGCCTACCAATCACTTGAACGAATATTTAATTTCTTTGATAAGTCAGCACATAAACAATTGTGCGATGACTTATCACTTAATTTACGTGCAGTTATTTCTCAGCGACTATTGATAGGTAAAGACCAGAAACGAACTGTTGCTGTAGAAATCATGCTTAACTCACCATATATTTCAAATTTAATTAAAAAAGGAGAAATTGAGAAAATACGAGATGCTATGGAACAAAATAAGGACCTTGGTATGCAAACATTCGATGATTCAATATATACACTTTATAAGGCAGGAAAGGTAGGGCTGGACGAGGCACTTGAAAATGCAGATTCAAGAAATAATTTACAAACAAGAATCAGCTTATCACAAGGAACAGATAGTATAAAAGAAACTAATGACCCTACGATTTCAGAAGATAACCTTAGAATCTAGGTGGGAATAAAATAATTTATACAATAAGTTAAAGCTGCAAGCTAACGATTAGTTTGTAGACTTAAATTGACCTGCTATATAAATGAATTCTTCAAAAGTCTCTACAAAAGCATCCGTAATATCAGGGTCAAAATGTTTATTACGCCCACCAATAATAACCTCGCGTGCTGCATCAACAGACATTGCTGATTTATAAACACGTTTCGTCGTGATGGCATCAAACACATCAGCTAACGCCATAAATCTGGCAGAGATGGGAATATTATTGCCAACAAGACAATCTGGATAGCCATTACCATCCCATCGTTCATGGTGCCAGTGAGCAATCTCTTTTGCTAAAATAAGAAACGCGACAGGTTGACTGACATCTTCCTCAGCAAGTTCAATCGCCTGCGCTCCCATTGCAGCATGAGTTCGCATTATTTTCCATTCTTCATTATCAAGTGGGCCAGGTTTAAGTAAAATACTATCAGGAATACCAACTTTACCAATATCATGTAGTGGGGCTGACCTAATAAGCAAGGAAATGAAGTTATCAGTTAATACCTTGCTGAAATGTGGGTGATTCTGTAATTGTTTTGCTAGAATCTCAACATAAGCCTGCGTACGTTTAATATGTTCACCTGTTTCTGGATCACGAATTTCAGCCAGATGCGCTAAAGCACGAATACTAATGTTTTGAATAATTTGATTTTCTTCCATGCGCCGCTCAACTTCTAATTCAAGAAATTTATTCTTATCATTAAGAAAATTTTGAGCAAGTTTTAAAGTAAGCTGCGCTTTTACACGAGCCAACATAATTAATGGTCTAATTGGTTTAGCAATATAATCAATAGCACCAAGCTGCAAGCCCTTATATTCAGCTTCTTCTGAATCCATTGCTGTAAAAAAAATAACCGGAATATCTTTAGTGACAGGATTTTCCTTTAATCTTTTTAAAACTGTATAGCCGTCCATACCAGGCATTACAATATCAAGTAATATTAAATCTGGGAGTGGCTTTAAAAGCGCCATTTCCAAAGCATGCTTACCAGAATTAGCAGCGCGAACTTTATATTCTTCAACTAGTGTTGCATTCAAAACAGCAAGGTTTGCTGGTTCGTCATCAACAATAAGTATTGTTTGGGCACTTATAGACATGTCTCTGTATTTAAAATTAAATTATATGAATTATCTCACTACTCTAACGCATCTAGGACTCAAATTGTATGGGTTATTACCGTTTCGTTTCAACTCACTGAAATATGGATCATTTTATCTAAAGTAACCAAAATATAAGAGACAATTAATTTAATCAAATCAAAATGATAAATCAAAATAGAAAAATAAAATTATATCCTGTTTTATTTATTTTAGCCTGTATTTTAAGTTTTGTTTTAGTAACACCATATTCAAAACCAGGCTCACAAGAAAACTCGATAAAAATAGGGATCAATGAGTGGACTGGGTATGACCCATTTATTTTGGCAGATAAGGTCGGTTTTTTTGAAAAAAATAATGTTTCAGTTGAAATAAAAAGATTTGCTTCTGCAACAGATGAAGTTGAAGCACTTAAAAACGGGGAAATACACGGTGGTGGTTTTACACTTGATGAAGCATTTTCTATAATCGATTCAGGATTTAACAGTAAAATTGTCCTAGTAGTCGATTATTCAATGGGCGGCGACATGCTTGTCGGCCAAAAAGAAGTTACTAATACCCGTCAACTTGTAGGTAAAACCATAGGTTTTGAAGGTAGTGTAGTGGGTGAATTTTTACTTGATAGAGCACTACGAGAAAGTCATGTAAAAAGAAACCAGGTTAAATTGATTGATATTCAAGCGGATGAGTGGTTATCAGCTTTTAAAGAAAAAAAGATAGATGCTTTAGTATGCTTCAACCCTATCGCAACAAGATTATTGCATGACTATGAAGCTAATCTTTTATTTAGTTCAGCTGACATGCCGTTTGAAATTATTGATGTACTATTATTTTCCGCATCATTCTATGACAGCAATCAACTTGCAATTACCAATATCCTTAAGGCATGGTTTGAGACATTGCAATATATTACAACTGACCTTGAAGAAGCTGCCGATATCATTTCTATTGAAAAAAATATATCACCTAAAGAATATAAAACCAGCTTAAATGATCTTATATCCGTTGATTTTGAAACAAATAAAGCAATTATGGATGCCAGGTCAAATGAAAATATTTATAAATATTCTCAAGTAATCGTTGATTTTATGCTGACAGAAGGCTTACTTCTACAAAGGATTAATACCGACGATATTTTCCAAGCAGAAATATTATTTGCATTGGACCTAGATTCGGAGAGCTAAAAAGATATGAAATACTACGCATTCAAAACAATCCGCAGCAAATTAACATTCTGGTTTATTGTTGTTGCATTGATACCACTATCAGTTGCGTTATTAATAACTTATGATCAAAGAACAAAAGCCATGGAAGTTACTACACTTGAAAAACTTTCTGCAATAAGAGATCTAAAAGTAGGACGTTTACATGACTGGTTATTAGAAAGGTCTCACGACATTGGAGTTATTGCTAGGAATATTGAAGATACAAGTTTAGATCACCTTATTGCCAAAGATCGTAATCAAACCACAGATCTAGCAGAAATAGATCATATTAGAAATAGATTAAAATACAATATTTTAGGGCGTACAGCGTATGACACTATGTTTATTATTAATCCTACAACTGGGAAAATAATAATATCAACCAAAACTAAACTGGAAGGTGTCAATAAATTAATAGATTCTTATTTCTTAAACGTCATGCAGTCACAGAAAAGTTATATCCAAGATATTTACTACTCAGAACTACTTGCTAAAAATACTATGGCTTTCTCAGAGCCTATATTTTATCAACGTCATGGTGATGGTGAGCATATTATTGGAATACTTGTTGCACTCATTGACTTAGAAAACTCTCTGTATAAAATCCTGTTAGATAGAGTTGGGTTAGGTAAAACAGGTGAAACTTTTATTGTTAATCACAATACTATCGCTTTAAGCAGACTACGCTGGCATAACAATGAGCAATTGGATTTCAAGTTATCAGCCCAGGCTGCTACAAATGCTTCACAAGGTAAAACAGGCGTGTTAATAGCAAAAGATTATCGCGGTGAAGAAGTGGTATCTGCCTATACTTATCTTCCTAAAACAGGTTGGGGGTTTATTAGTGAGCAAGACGTAAGTGAATTGAATGCACCGATTAAAGATATGCTATTCAATTTTTTATTATTGTTTTTTATCTCTCTACTTTTGATTCTTATCGCAGCATATTACGTTGGCAAAAATTTGTCTGCGCCTATTATCAGCATAAACAATGCTGCAAAAAGAATTAGAGCCGGGGATTATTCAATTAGAAATATAATTAATTCCAGAGATGAACTTGGTTCTCTTGCAGAATCTATTAATGAAATGTCAGGCTCAATTGAGTCAAAAATTGCCCTTCAATTAAAAGCCAATCAGCAACTAACAAAACAAGCGCAAGAACTAACCATAGCTCGTCTTCGTGCAGAAGATGCTAACCGAGCAAAAAGCTACTTTTTAGCAAATATGAGCCATGAAATACGCACCCCAATGAATGCAATTATTGGATTCAGCCATTTGTTAAAAAATGATAATTTAACACCGAAACAGTCTGATCGATTAGTTAAAATTAATGCGGCTGCAAACCATCTACTCAAAGTTATTAATGACATTCTTGATCTATCCAAGATAGAAGCCGGCAAACTAACTTTAGAAAACTCTAATTTTTGCCTTGCAGAAGTTTTTGATAATATACGATCAATGTTAAATGAAAAAGCAAAAGAAAAAGAGTTAATATTTAACATGGATTTTGATGCTGTACCGAACTGGCTCAAAGGAGACCATACACGTCTTCGTCAAGCCTTACTTAATATCGCAAATAACGCGGTTAAATTCTCAAAACAAGGAACTATTTTCTTCCGCGCCAAAAAAATTCAAGAGCAAAACAATAAAATCTTAGTACGCTTCGAAGTTCAGGATTGTGGTATTGGGGTAGCGGCAGAAAGACTGCCTCGTCTATTTAAAGCTTTTGAACAGCTTGACCCTTCAACTTCACGTAAATTTGGCGGTACCGGCTTAGGTTTGGCAATTACGCGTCATATCGCAGAGTTAATGGAGGGGGAAGTAGGAGTAGAAAGTGAAATTGGCAAAGGAAGCACCTTTTGGTTTACTGCTAAGTTTTCCTATGGCCATAAGGAATTAAATTCCAATTTAACTACAGTTAACAACACTGAAACTGTATTACAAACATCTCATGCTGGCGCAAATATCTTATTAGTTGAGGATAATGCTATTAATCGTGAAGTTGCATTAGATATGTTGAGCGATGTAAATTTAGTAGTTGATTTGGCAGAAAATGGTCAGGAAGCTGTCGATAAAGTTAGTAACTTTGATTATGATTTAATCCTAATGGATGTGCAAATGCCTGTGATGGATGGACTTGAAGCAACACGTTTAATTCGTTCACTAGAAGGAAAAGATAAAATTCCAATTTTGGCAATGACTGCCAATATTTTTGCAGAAGACCGTGTGTCTTGCAAGGAAGCCGGCATGAATGATTTTGTGGCTAAACCTGTCAATATAGAAAAACTGTACTTGACGCTTATTAAATGGCTTCCTAGGCGTGATTTTGTCGTAGCAAAGATGCCCCATAAATCTTCTAGCATCATGCCAGAATACAACACATATTTACGCCAACAGTTGGCAGAAATAGATGGTATTGATGCTACATTTGGATTAAGTAATTTACGTAACAACATAGCAAAATATGTACAGTTGCTACATCAGTTTGATATCAATCACTGCAACGATATGAGTCAGTTGAGAGCCAAACTGACAGAAGGTAAGTTTAATGAAGCAAAACTTATCACACACACACTTAAAGGCACGACTGGCACACTTGGCTTAGCACGATTACAAACACTGACCCAAAAACTAAATAAGAATTTACAACCTTATGATGGTGGTGAATATAACAATGAAATTAATCAACTTATTGATACTATTGAATTAGAGCAACATACTTTCCATCAGGCATTATCTAATATTGATGAGCAAAAGAATTTTATTCAAAAAACTGAATTAGATCCTAATAAAGGACAGATAATTCTGAAGCGTCTTAATACACTATTAAGTATGTCAGATACTCAAGCTAACAATATGTTTGCAGAATCTAAAGAGCTAATGAAATCACTATATGGCGCACCAGCAGAGAAACTTGGTCAGCAAATAGAGGCATTTGATTATCAAGGAGCACTAGAAACTATAAAAACCATGCTAACTATTGAGCCAAAATAGAACTGGCACCTAGATCACTGCAAGTGATCGTACACATTTTGTAGGATCACTTGCAGTGATCTAGGAGCCTGTCGGACTTATGATTTCGAAGCGAAAATTTGGAGAATCGAGGCCAAATTATCACCGGTTTGAGGCGAATATTTGGTATATTTAACGAAAACTGGGGAGGATTTGGACCGATTTCTCCGAATTTGCAGCCGAAACTCATAAGTCCGACAGGCTCCTAGGTGCCAGTTTTTTCTCGGTAAGAACAAATGTTTCTATGGAGTATGCCGACCTTTGAACATTAAGTTCACGGCTGAATATCAACAATACCGTTTATTCGCGCTAGTCCACTGATTACTCTACCAGCATGATTACGAACTTGCACAACTTGTCCTTCACTTGCATCAGCCAATGCGTGACCTTCAGAGCTAATAGTAAATTTACTTCCCTTAACTTGCAGTTTTACCTTTTGCCCACGCAATATGATATATGCTGAGCGCAATGATTGTTGACGTATAGGCTGGCCGGAAGAAAGATTAATAATTGCTACTTTTCCTATCACTTGCGATGGGTCAGTAAAAATCCCAGCTGGCATTTGTGTAAGATTAACATTCCTTAAATTAATATCATCTGCAGCAAGAGCTTGATTTCGTGTTAATGGGCGTGCGACATGGACCACGTCCGCCATAACTTGTACATCTACTTGGACATGAATAGTCCATGTTGCCCCGTCTTCACAGCGTACACCAACAGATGTATTTCCCCATAAGCGCCCACCAGTTGGTATAAAGGGGGAAAGTTTAAGGCATTTTGGTAGTGTTATTCGGTTATCTATTTTTCTGGGGCTTACAATAACATCTCCAGGTAGTTCTTTTGTTTCAGCATAAATAAATTTTTCAACCGCAGATATAACACCAGATATTTGTTGGAATTCATTTGTTGATTGTTCTGATGCAAAAGCAGATAGAGAAAAGCTTGCAAGTAGAAGTAAGGTAAGACGAAATTTTAAATAATATTTCATAATATGTGATTATTCATAAATCTACTAGCTAAGGAACGTGCATGAAATAACTTGAGCATCTAGCTTTGTCGTTATACTCATCTTCTGCACTATGTAAACAGTTACATAGCCGTGCTGTGCGCCTGTTTGCACTCTTTGAATATGAGCATAAATCCTGTGCTAGTTGCTCAAGTTGTTTCATGCACGTTCCTAAGATGATTTAAGCTTTATTTATTTGTCTGTATCAGCATGATAATCATAAAAATTAATCACAACAGGAAAAGATAACGGTGATTTCTAGTGCTATTCGTTCATTCATATTTGACTAGGCAGGAATAGCATAGTCGGCAGGCTGCAAGTACAACGGCAATTTCAGAAATTTCTTGAGGAGGTTTAAATGATTAATAAAGTTGACAAGGCATTTAATTTTCATCATACCGCACTTAATATCAGATCCGCCAGACAGGAATTATTATCTAGTAATGTAGCAAATGCAGATACACCAAATTTTAAAGCGAAAGATATTGATTTTTCAAGTGTGTTAAGTAACGCTTTATCATCTGATTCAAAACAAACAAAATTAGTTACGACTTCTTCAAAGCATATGCAATTAGGATCAGACAGTATACTTGGCTCGCAAGTACTTTATCGAGTTCCTTTGCAACCCAGTGCCGATGGCAACACTGTTGATATGGATAGTGAACGGACTCGGTTTTCTAATAATTCCATCAAGTATGATGCTAGCCTGACATTTATGAGTGGTCAGATTAGAGGTCTGTTGTCAGCGATACAGGAGTAATCCATTATGTCTCTATTTAATGTGTTTGATATTGCCAGCTCGTCAATGACAGCGCAGTCGCAACGACTTAATATTGTTGCTAGTAACTTGGCGAATGCAGATAGTGCAACTAGTTCAACCGGAGAGGCTTATCGTTCACGCCAAGTGGTATTTAGCACGATGCAGACAGCTTCCGAAAATGCAAATGGTGTCAAAGTGGCGGGAATTGTTCATGCTGACTCACCCATGAAAAAAGTTTATGAACCAAATCATCCTATGGCCAATGCGGAAGGATTCGTAGAGATGCCAAATGTCAATACAGTTGATGAAATGGTTAACATGATGTCTGCTTCACGTTCTTATGAGAATAGTGTGGACATGATGAATACGACCAAGAGCCTACTGCAAAAGGCATTGACAATCGGTCAATAAAAGGAACGACCATGAACCCAATTCAAGATCCTAGTATTAATTCACTATTTACTGGCAGCAGTTCTGATAGCACTGCAACGCAAAAGAAGATTGATGAAACTCAAGATCGTTTTCTTAAGTTATTGGTAACGCAGATGCAGAACCAAGACCCGCTTAATCCATTAGAAAATGCTGAAATAACAAGTCAATTAGCTCAAATTAGCACTGTTAATGGCATTGATAAACTTAATGACACCTTAAAAACATTAGTTTCAGATTTTGATGCTATGCGTTCATTGGAAGCAACAACCATGATTGGGCGTAACGTTTTTGTTCCTGGAACAAGTATGAATTTAGAAAACAATGTTGCAGTTGCAGGTGTCGAATTATCACAGCCAGTTGATCAAATGATTGTTACGATTAAAGATGGTTCGGGGATTGCAATTCGTGAAATAGACCTTGGTGCACAACCAGAAGGGGTTAACAATTTTGTTTGGGATGGTTTGACTGATGGAGGTACGAATGCGGTCAACGGGAGTTATAGTTTCTCAGTTAGCGCTAAGCAGGGTAATCAAGAAATTCCGGTTACTGCGCTTGCATTAGGTTCTGTGACTAGTGTAGAACCTGATGACAAAGGTACCATTTTAGATGTTGGAGAATTAGGTTTCGTACGATTATCAGATATCAAACAGATATTCTAATAGGAGAGCATTATGGGTTTTCAAAGTGGATTAAGTGGGCTTAACGCCGCATCAACTAACTTGAGTGTAATTGGTAATAATGTGGCTAATGCAAGTACGGTCGGGTTTAAAAGATCAGATGCTCAGTTTGCTGATGTAATGGCTAATGCATTAGGTGGTGGAGGTAATAATGGGATTGGACTTGGCACAACCGTTGCCGACATTGCGCAACAATTTACGCAAGGTAGTTTTACCACAACCAGCAATCCTTTAGATATTGCTGTTAATGGCAATGGTTTTTTCCGTATGAGTGATGGTGGCGCGGTTACTTATAGTCGCGCCGGTCAGTTTCATCTTGATAATCAAGGATTTGTTGTGAATAGTAACAATTTAAATTTAACTGGTTATTTGGCTGATGTGAATGGCACAATAATTGATACTGCACCAGGAAATTTACAGTTATCAACAGCAGACTTGACACCAAATGCAACCACAGCAGTGACGGCCGGATTTAATCTTGATTCTAGGTCGGTAGCGATAGCACCAGCCACAGTATTTGATGCAACAGATCCTACTACTTATACAGATTCAACATCAAGCACCATTTTTGATAGCCTGGGTAATTCACACATACTGACACTTTTCTTTCGAAAAGAAGCAGGTGCTGGCGCATGGAATACTTTCGCTACACTTGATGGTGGTGTAGGTAACGTTACGCTTGATGCGGGTCCATCAGTAGCGTTAGCTTTTGATACCAGTGGTGCACTGACTACGCCTGCACCACCTGCAACGATAGCTGCAGCAATAACTTTAGCTGCAGGAAGTGGTGCGTTAACACCAATGACTGTGGATCTGGATTTTACCAACGCAAATCAATTCGGTGCCGATTTCAGTGTAAATTCAATGGTTCAAGATGGCTTCACTTCTGGTCGCTTAAATGGATTTACTGTCGCAGACAATGGCATAATTGAAGGAAATTTCACTAATGGTGAAAAGCAAATACTTGGACAGGTAATATTGGCCAGTTTTCCTAGTACACATAATCTTGCTCCATTAGGAAATGGTCAATGGACGGAAACACCAGAGTCAGGGCAAGCATTAATTGGCGTGCCAGGCACTGGGTTATTGGGTGGATTGCAATCATCAGCAATAGAAGATTCAAATGTTGATTTAACTAATGAATTAGTTAACATGATCACCGCACAACGTATTTACCAAGCAAATGCCAAGACCATTGAAACAGAAGATGCAATACTGCAAACATTAGTTAATCTTTAATGATGTATGACGCCATTTGATTTGTGATTGATTAAACGTATTTACTCTAAGCTGTGAGAATATTATGGACCGCATGATTTATACCGCGATGACAGGTGCATCGCACACCTTGAACCAGCAAACTACATCTGCACATAATTTGGCGAATGCGAGTACCACAGGTTATCGTGCTGAAACTAACGCTTTCCGAGCAGTTCCTATATTTGGTGACGGTTCACCAACACGTGCGTTCGTGGTTGATTCAACAACTGGTGCCGATTTTACACCTGGTGCTATTCAACAAACGGGGCGTAATCTTGATGTGGCGATACAAGGCTCTGGCTGGATTACAGTGTTACTTGAAAATGGTGAAGAAGCTTACACTCGTCAGGGTAATTTACAAATTAGTGCTAATGGGATTTTACAGACTCAAAATGGGTTGAATGTAAAAGGTGACATCGGAGCTATAGCAATACCAGAAAATAGTCGTATCACGATTGCCAAGGATGGCACGGTTTCAGCAGTGGCTATCACACCATTACCGAATGCAGTTGTTATCATTGATAGAATCAAACTAGTTGATCCACCTGAAAACCAATTAAAAAAAGGTGAAGATGGTTTATTTCGCTTACAAAATGGAGATGAAGCTAATGCTAATGCTAATGTATTACTAACTTCTGGTTCCTTAGAAGGAAGTAATGTAAATCTTGTACATGAATTAGTTAGTATGATTTCATTAGCCAGACAGTTTGATATGCAAATGAAAATATTAGAAAGTGCCGAGCAAAATGCTCAACAAGCTGGCGAACTATTAGCTTATAGGGCGTAAAGAATATTATTCGATATTTAGTGGCAGGGTGGATAAGCGAAACGCATCCACCATTGTGATGAATACGAATAGGTGGATGCACTATCGTTTATTCACTCTACAATCCATCAAGAATCGCAAATTATTTATTATAAATTGTTTTATAACAAAGTGAATTTTCATGAGGTGAAATATGTCTCGCTCATTATGGATATCAAAAACTGGTTTAGACGCACAGCAGACAAAGTTAGATGTAATTGCCAATAATCTAGCAAACGTTAGTACCAACGGTTTTAAACGTTCTCGTGCTGTGTTTGAAGATTTACTTTATCAAACGATTCGCCAGCCGGGTGCTCAATCATCACAGCAGACACAGTTACCTTCTGGTTTACAGCTTGGTACCGGTGTTCGACCAGTGGCATCACAAAGTATTTTTACACAGGGTGGACTTCAGCAAACTGACAATCCACGCGATGTTGCGATTCAAGGCGAAGGTTTTTTTCAGGTGTTACAGCCTGATGGAACTACCGCTTACACACGTGATGGAGCTTTTCAATCAGATATTAATGGGCAGTTTGTTACCTCCAGTGGTTTTGTAATACAACCTGCTGTTACTATTCCACCCAATACGCTTAGTATTACAGTAGCACGTGATGGCACTGTATCTGCTTTAGTACCAGGGGCGGCAACGCCGATACAAGTTGGCAATATTCAATTATCAACTTTTATTAATCCAGCAGGATTACAAAAAGTTGGCGAAAATCTTTTTCTAGAAACAGCTTCAAGTGGCGCACCAAATAATAATGCACCGGGTACCAATGGAACTGGGCTGTTAGTACAAAACTTTGTGGAAACTTCGAATGTTAATGTTGTGGAGGAACTGGTAAATATGATTCAAACACAACGTGCATATGAAATTAATTCTCGTTCAATTGAAACCTCAGACCAAATGTTACAACGATTGGCACAATTATAATTTAGCTATATTGGTACAAATCAGTACCTTATTGATTTGGCTTGCCAGGTTTAGCAAGGAGATGTCATGATCATTCGTGTGGAGCGACATAGTTTACGATTATGTATAATATTGTGGGTGTTACTGGTTATGGCAACCGGTTGCGCAACAACACCCCCAACAAGTCTTCATCAGCCAATAACGCAACGTTCAAATTTTCCTACTCCATCACCTTTGCCCAACAATGGCAGTATATTCCAGGTAGCCAATAATTCTCAATCTGGTAATCGTTACATCCCGTTATTTGAGGACCGTCGAGCACGTGGTTTAGGTGACACCATAATTGTAACTTTGAATGAAAGAACCAATGCTAGTAAAAGATCAAATAGCAATGTTGATCGTTCAGGTGGTATGGAACTTTCGGTTCCTGGTTTTCTTGGCTTACCAGCAAGCCTTTTACAAAAAGCCTCAGTTGAGGCTGCTACAAGTAATACTTTTGACGGTAGCGGTGCAAGTGGTAGCAATAATGATTTCACCGGTACGATTACTGTTACCGTAATTGAAGTTTTACCAAATGGTAATTTATTGGTAAGTGGTGAGAAGCAAATTGGCATTAACCAAGGGCAGGAATTTATTCGTCTCTCTGGTGTTATTAATCCAATTAATATAATTAGTAATACCATATCCTCAGTTCAGGTAGCGGATGCCCGTATTGAATATCGTGCAAGTGGTTACCTAGATGAAGCACAAACTATGGGCTGGCTATCACGATTTTTTATGAGTGTTTCTCCATTTTAGATTAGGGACGAGGAAATAATAATTTGTCCAATTTAGGCGAAGTAATTTTGCTCTGATTTGAGGCGGTCCGTAGGGCGCATAGTTATTCTATGTAACCGTAGGGCCAACGAAAGATCAGAGTAAAAGGGCGAGTATAAATGGATAAATTATTATTTCCTCGTCCCTTAAGTTTCCATTTTTTAAATTATTGTAGAATTATCATGAAGACAATACTAACTATTTCGGCTAATAAAGTTAAATTAGTGAGCATGTATCGTGCAGTTATGTATTTACTGCTGCTAATCGGTTTATTGCTACCAGGGTTTAGTTCAGCTGAGCGTATTAAAGATTTGGCTACGATTCAAGGCGTGCGCAATAATCAATTAATGGGTTATGGCCTTGTAGTTGGTTTAGATGCAAGTGGTGACCAAACAACTCAAACACCATTTACAGTGCAAGGGGTTATTAACATGATGGGGCAGTTAGGTATAAACCTGCCACCAGGAACTAACTTACAACTACGCAATGTTGCCGCAGTAATGGTAACTGCAACACTACCAGCGTTTACTCGACCAGGACAACAAATTGATGTAACAGTATCTTCAATGGGTAACTCTAAAAGCTTGCGTGGTGGAACTTTGGTGATGACCCCACTTAAAGGTGTTGATAATCAGGTGTATGCCATTGCTCAAGGTAATGTGCTGGTAGGTGGAGTAGGAGCTACCGCTGCTGGCAGTAGTGTGCAGATTAATCATTTAAATGTTGGCCGAATTAGTGGTGGCGCAATTGTTGAGCGTGAGGTGCCCTCAGTATTAGGGCAAGGGGATTATATAAACCTGGAGCTTAATACTACTGATTTTACGACAGTAAGTCGTATGGTGGAGGCGATTAACAACAATTTTGCACCTGGTACTGCGACAGCAATAGATGGTCGCTCGGTTCAAGTACGTGCTCCTGATGATAGTAGTCAACTGGTTATGTTTATCTCGCAGGTAGAAAATATTAAGCTAATAGCTGCCAGGGGGTTAGCTAAAGTTATTGTTAATGCACGTACTGGGTCTATAGTTATGAATCAGGCAGTAACTCTGGAACCTAGTGCAGTATCTCATGGAAACCTGACTATTATTATTAATAATGAGCCGATTATTAGTCAGCCTGGAGCGTTGGCTAATCGCGGTGAAACTGTGGTAGCACAACGCGCACAGGTTGAAATACGTACAGAAGAAGGTAATTTGATGATGCTGCCACAAGGAGCTGATTTATCTGAAGTTGTAACTGCACTGACGGCTATTGGTGCTACAACACAAGATTTAATGGCTATATTACAGGCATTAAAAGCATCAGGCTCATTACGGGCTGAACTGGAGGTTATATAAATGCTTAATGCACAAGATATTTCTGGGAAATTAGCTTTTGATACCAAAAGTGTTGATAATTTACGTTTACAAGCAAGAAAAGACCCTGATCAAGCATTAAAGGAAGTTGCACAACAATTTGAAGCAATATTTGTACAAATGATGCTTAAAAGTATGCGTGAAGCTACTCCAAAAAATGGCATATTTGATAGCCAACAAAGCCAATTTTATACCCAGATGCTAGATCAACAACTAGTGCAGGATATGTCTGCAAAAGGTATCGGATTGGCAGACATGATGATTAAGCAATTGACCCAGTCATCAATACAACCGGATCAAACTGAACCTATGACTCCTGCAGCAGGAGAAAATAACAATACCGACATTTCAAATTTATTGTGGCAGGCAAACCAAAGCTATCCTGGGATACATAAACAAGTTAGTGTAATTAATTCAACACATAATGACTCAGTCTTGCCTAAGAATAATATTGATGTTTCAAATTTACTTTGGCAAGCAAATAAAACTGAGGCTAGTGAGCAAGTTAATACAATTAATATACATAATAAAGAGGCAACAGCAATACCTAATGTAACAAATAGTTTAATATCACCATCGGCATCAAATCAACCTGCGCATTTTGTTCGTTCACTTTCGTCGCATGCCAAGATAGCTTCTGAAGCCACTGGAATACCAGCTAACTTTATGATCGCACAAGCAGCGTTAGAAAGTGGCTGGGGTAAGCATGAAATTCTTCATGCAGATAACAAGTCTAGTTTTAATCTGTTCGGAATCAAGGCAGGGCAAAGTTGGCAAGGCGCTGTGGTAGAGACTGTTACGACAGAATATATTAATGGCGAACCTAAAAAAATAACTGATAAATTCCGCGCCTACAATTCATACGCAGAAAGTTTCCAAGATTACGCTAACTTATTAATAAATAACCCACGTTACGCAGCAGTTTTGAAGAATCAGGATGCAAATTCGTTTGCACATGGATTGCAGCAAGCTGGGTATGCAACAGATCCATTATATGCGGATAAATTGATACGTATTATTAATAGTAATTCGTTACGTGATAATCAAGCGATTTAATATTACCTAGGTATCAGCCAGGTAACTATAGATACCTTAATTGTTGTGTTATTTTGCCGTTAGGTTAACTTATATAGAATTTATTCTGCAAATAATTAGAGTGCAATCATGGGAAATAGTCTTTTAGGTATTGGCTCATCAGGTTTAAATACAGCGCAAGCTAATTTACTGACGACTGGTCATAATATTAGTAATGTTGACACTCCTGGTTTTAGTCGGCAGAGAGTTATACAGAGTGCCAACACAG
The DNA here is from genome assembly GCA_021774055.1 of Nitrosomonas sp. Classification (GTDB taxonomy): domain Bacteria; phylum Pseudomonadota; class Gammaproteobacteria; order Burkholderiales; family Nitrosomonadaceae; genus Nitrosomonas. Next base: position 17,643 of record JAJFJL010000081.1, read on the forward strand.
CATCAGCATCAGGTTCCGGTTTTGTTGGTACTGGTGTGCATGTGGAAACCGTTCAGCGTGTTTATAATCAGTTTATTGTCAGTCAAGCGCTGCAGACACAGACTAAAAGCAGTCAACTGGATGCTTATTCTGCACAAATATCACAGATTGATAATATGCTGGCTGATTCAAGTGCAGGTTTAACACCAGGCTTACAGAACTTTTTTACAGGGGTGCAAGATGTTGCGAATAATCCTGCGTCAATCCCGTCTCGGCAAGCGTTATTGAGCAATACAGAGGCTTTAGTTACTAGGTTTCAGGTGATGGATCAACGTCTAACTGAGTCACGTGAAAGCGTTGATGCACAGCTAACAAATAGCGTTAGAGAAATAAATTCATTAGCAAGAGGTATTGCTAATCTTAATCAGAGCATTACTATCGCTGAAAGTCAGGCTGCTAATCAGCCAGCGAATGATTTGTTAGACCAGCGTGATGCAATGACTGCTGAGCTTGGCAAATTAATTGATACAAGTATTGTTAAGCAGGACGATGGCTCTCATAATGTTTTTATTGGTAATGGGCAGCCATTGGTAGTTGGAACTGAGTCTCTGGAACTAAAAGCAATTGCCTCACCGGATGATCCAGAGGATATTACAATAGCACTTGCTTCTGGCAATAATACGATTCTGCTTTCAGAGGAACGGCTGCAATCTGGAGGTAGTGTGGGAGGCTTACTAGCCTTTAGAAATCAAACATTGGATAGTGCGCAAAACGCACTAGGACGTGTCGCAATTGGTTTAGCACAAAACTTTAATGATCAGCACCGTCTTGGCCAAGACTTAAATGGTGACTTAGGAGGTGATTTCTTTAATGTCCCAGGACCAAAAACAATCCCAGGTTTTGGTAATACAGCAGGTTCAGATATAACCGTCAGTATTAGTAATGTCGGTCAGTTAACAACTAGTGATTATCGTTTTGATTATGATGGCACTAATTCTACTTTGACTAGATTATCAGATAACACAAGTGTCAATATTGCTGGGTTACCTTCTGGTGCAACACCGTTAACATTTGATGGGGTTCGTATTGATGGTTCTGCAGCTGTTAATGCTAATGATAGCTTTATTATTCAGCCAACACGAAATGGTGCAAAAAATCTTTCTCTAGCCATTAGTGATACCTTAAAAATCGCTGCAGCTGCACCTATTAGGACGGATGCAGCATTTACCAATGCAGGTACAGGCACAATTAGCGCTGGCAGTGTTAATCAATCACTACCTCTAGATCCTAATTTACAACAACCTGTCACGATAACTTTTCATACGCCTGCTGATGGTCAGTTTGACGTGACTGGTACTGGAACAGGATTACCTGCGAATAACCAAGCATTCACTGCTGGTAATGACATTAGCTTTAATGGCTTTACCGTGCAAATTAGCGGTGCACCAGCGGCTGGCGATGTTTTTACAATTGGTCCTAACAGTAATGGCAATAGCGATAATCGCAATGCATTATTGCTGGGTGGGTTACAAACTCAAAATACGTTACTAAATGGCACCGCTTCTTATCAGTCAACCTATGGACAACTGGTTAGTCAAGTTGGCAATAAAACACGTGAGCTAGATGTCACCAGTAGAGCGCAAGCCAACTTAGTTACCCAGACCAATCAAACACTACAATCACTGTCAGGTGTTAATCTTGATGAAGAAGCAGCTAATCTATTGCGCTATCAACAAGCATTTCAAGCATCCGGTAAGATTATTGAAATTAGTAATACTTTATTTGATACCTTGCTCCGATTGTAAAAATTACATTTACATTCCTTAATCCTTTACTAATAAGGAAAGATTATGCGTCTTAGTTCAATTACGATTCATGATGAAGGGGTTGGTTCTATGCTTAAGCAGCAAGACACTCTTTTTAAAATCCAGCAACAAGTATCTACAGGCAGACGTATTTTAACACCTGCAGATGATCCGATTGCTGCTGCACGCGCACTTGATATTACACAATCAATAGAGATAAATACACAATTTACTGAAAATCGTAACCAGGCTTCATCTAGCCTTGGTTTAGTTGAGGGAGTATTGGGTGATGTTACAAGGCTGATTCAAGATGTACAGACAGCGGCAGTTAGTGCCGGGAATGCTGCGTTTAGTGATACAGATAGACAAAGTGTAGCAACAGAGCTTAGAGGACGGCTTGAAGATTTAATAGGGCTATCAAATAGCCGAGACGCTAGTGGACAGTTTTTGTTTTCAGGTTACCAAGGAAGCACCAAGCCATTCGTTCAAACCGCAGCCGGAGTGCAGTATAACGGTGATCTTGGACAACGACAGGTACAAGTTGCTGCTTCACGTCAAATTGCGACTGGTGATTCAGGCACTAATATTTTTGAGCGAATAAAAGATGGTAATGGTGTTTTCACAACAGCTGCCACAGCTACAAATCAAGGTAGTGGGGTGATTGATAGCGGTGCAGTTACTGATCCGACAAGTTTAACCGGTAACGATTATAGTATTGATTTTTCTGTTGCAGCAGGTGTTACCACATATGTAGTTACTAATAATTCAACTGCAACATCAACGGCACCAGTGGCATATACCAGTGGTGACGCTATTAGTTTTGATGGAATTCAATTTAGTATCAAGGGCGAACCTGCTAATAATGATCAATTTACAGTTTTACCCAGCACCAATCAGAGTATATTCGACACCGTTAGTAATTTGATTGATGTATTGTCAACCCCAGTAAATGGCCCATCAGGTGGTACTAATCTAACTAACGGACTGAATACCGCTTTATCGAATTTAGAAAATGATCTTGATAATGTTCTTACAGTTAGGGCGTCGGTTGGTACACGTTTACAAGAAATTGATGCATTACAGAATGTTGGTGAGGATACATCTATTCAGCTGCAGCAAAACCTATCACGATTGCAAGACGTAGATATGGCCAAAGCAATATCTGATTTAACACAACAACGTGTATTTTTAGAAGCCGCACAACGGTCGTTTATTACAGTTTCCAATTTATCTTTATTTGATTTTCTATAATTCCTAGATCCTGAAATGATCATACATACTTTTTACAATGGATTGTTATATATAGCAAACTTTATTCTTTGGGAATGTCAATAAGTATTCCATGCAGCAGCAATTCTCATTATGAAAATATTTTATTAAACAATAAGTTATAGCAAGCTAATTTTACCCTACTAGATCCGTCAAAAATTCTCGGATAACCAGATAACGGTAATTACTTGTTTTATAGGCCTAGGAGATAACTATTCGAACAACATCCTTTTTATACACATTCCTCATTGCTTGTCAATATTATTTTTGCAAACGTAACTAACTGAATACTAATATCTTCCATAATGAGAATTGATGTCCATGCAGAATAAAGTTCACTCTATGAAACAATTTGTGCCACAGATTTTCATGGTTATTAGCGTACCAGGTAATTATTGATGTAATGATTTAACTTTAGGATGAATGCCTGCTTTTAATGCACGAATAGCTTCTTGCGGGCTGCCTACAATAGATTTTAGTGGGCAAAAATAATACTTAAATAGCTCTTGCTGAGCATAATCTTGCGTTATATTTTCTAGCCGTTGCCACTCGGTCAGATGTGACTGAGACCAGGTGCCGTCACTACGACCTAATGCATAGCGTTTTCTTTCTTTTGTTGCGCAACGCAACCCTTCAAAGCTAACATTCATCACTTTAGATGAAGGCTCAATAACTAAACTGTAGCGAATTACTCCATCATCTCCAACCTGAATAGATGTTTCATCAATATAATGTCTATGGCTGCTAATAGGTCCAATATCAAAAAAAATCAGATTCTCAGGCTTAGGATAACTAGGCAGTTGGGCCTGTAATTCAAACCAAATCTTTTCATCATCAAATTCATCTTTAAAAACACTTTTACCGGCACAAGCGGTCATCATAAAAGCTGCGCATAATAACCAGTATTTTGTTTTCATTATGAAGTTAAGTCATTCAGTAATGATTTACGTTTGGTGTCAACTATATTGGTAGTTGCTTGATACGCTGTGTGATCGACAGAGATACTCAAGCTAGCATCTTGTTTTAAGGCATACGTCATTGCCGGTGTTAATTCAAAACGAAGAAAGTGTACCGCAGATGTTTTGTCTTCTGTTTCTCGTTCTAAATCTTCGTCTGCAATAGCATAAACAGGTTGCTGTCCTGCGATATTAATACTGATTTTTTTTTCAACACCAAGTAAAGTTTTTAATTTATTTGCTCGTTCGGTTGGATCAGTGTATTCAATCATCATAGTCACCTTCCAGTTATTGCCATCAGGAATTAGTGGGGTATAAGCATCTAACTCTTGAGCAATACCATCTTCATCAAAGATCTTCTCTATCCGTAACATTTCTTGTATTTGATAACGAACAGTTAACTCATCTTCAAATAGCAGGGTAATATGTTCACCTAAACTAATTTTACGATTTTTCTTATGTGCGATTACTTTAGTACGAAATTCTTGACGTTTTTTGGAATAAGTTTCCAGTGACATAAGACTGTCAGACGTGATTTTAGTCATTTATTTTTTCTGATTATTTAGCGTGCAAAGCACTAGGTTGTAGTTATTTCGCCGTAAGCTATTCTAATTAAAGTTAGTGGGTGCAGTTTTTGCGCTTTGTTTTCACCCATTCCTTGTTGTATATGCCGAGCTGCAATCGCACAATCTGAACTAATATAATCAGGTTCTGATTCTGCCATTTGTTTAAAGGCATATTTACCTATTTTCATAGAATCAGCAAAATATTCACTTTTGACTCCCCAAGTACCATCATGTCCAGAACAACGTTCGACTACATTTACTTCAGTACCTGGCACTAGTTGTAGAATATCTCTAGTCTTTTTGCCAATATTTTGTACGCGTTGGTGACAAGGTATATGGTAAGACACTTTGCCGAGCGGTTGCTTAAAATCTGTTTTTAATAAACTATCTTGATTACGTAATATTAAATATTCAAATGGATCAAACATGGCTTTTGCAACAATTGCTACATCTTTATCATCAGGAAATAGTAGTGGCAGTTCTTTTTTGTACATAAGCGTACAAGAAGGCACAGCAGTTAGGATGGCATAGCCTTCTTTTGCCAATTTTGCCAAGTAGGGAATATTCTTATTTTTAAGTTCCTCAACAGCATCTAAATCACCTAATTCTAGTTTAGGCATACCACAGCAGACTTCTTTTTCAACCAAGCAGGTTGGAATTTCATTGTGCGCAAGAATTTCTAATAAGTCATGACCAATACCTGGCTCATTATAGTTAATATAGCAGGTAGCATAAATTGCTACTTTACCAGAGGTTTTAATGCCATCTTTAACCGGGAATAAATTATTTATTTTTGCATTTGGTCTAAATTTATCCTGAGCATATTCTGGCAATTGTCTCTCAGCATGAATACCTAATAGATTGTCCATTAACTTGCGAGTAGCCGGAGTTTTGTTGATCTTATTAACAGCTTTAACCACTACCGGGATAGTTGCTAACTTACCAACAAGATCTGTGTTGGATAGCAATTTATCTCGGAAATTAGCTCCTTTATTTTTATATTTGACTGCTTTAGCACGTAACATTAAATGAGGAAAATCCACGTTCCACGCGTGTGGTGGTACGTAAGGACATTTAGTCATGAAGCACATGTCACAAAGGTAGCAATGATCCACTATCTCCCCAAACTGTTGCTTCTCTACACTGTCGATTTCTCCAGTGATACTTTCATCAATAAGATCAAATAAGCGTGGGAATGCAGTGCATAGACTAACGCATCTACGACACCCATGACAAATGTCAAAAACACGTTCCATTTCATCAAATAAACTAGATTCATCATAAAAATCGGAGTTTTTCCAATTAATTGGATGACGTTTTGGTGCTTCCAGGCTGCCTTCTCGCATAGTCATATGAAAACCTGATGAATGATAAAGAAAAAAATTTGGCGGGGACTTTGATTGTTCGAGTTGAAATTCAGTTCACTGCTATTTAGCCTAAAAATTTTTATATTTTTTTAGACTAAATAGTAGCGAACTGAGAGTAAATATAATACTTAATCTACAAATGCATCTAATGCACGTTGGAAACGATTAGCATGTGAGCGCTCAGCTTTGGCTAATGTTTCAAACCAATCAGCGATTTCATCAAAACCTTCCTCGCGTGCACTTTTGGCCATACCTGGATACATATCTGTGTATTCATGAGTTTCGCCAGCAATTGCGGTTTTTAAATTGTCACGAGAAGAGCCAAATGGTAAACCTGTTGCTGGGTCACCACATGATTCTAAATGTTCCAGGTGGCCATGTGCATGGCCAGTTTCGCCTTCAGCGGTTGAGCGGAAGACTACAGCAACATCGTTTTGACCCTCAACATCTGCCTTAGCAGCAAAATAAAGGTAACGACGATTAGCCTGTGATTCACCTGCAAAAGCTGCTTTCAGGTTTTCTTCAGTTTTAGATCCTTTGAGTTGCATTATTTTTTCCTTTTAACGAAATAAATTAATAATCATTTTATTTTTATCCAGATCTTATGATAACTGTCTGGTGAGGTGGCTATTTAGAAACATACCAAATATTTATTTCTTGTTCCTCATCATACGTAAGACTTAAATATTCACCTATGACACAATTTGAGCCAACTCTCGTAACGAGACTAACGAAGGGTTTATTATACTTGTCAACCGTGATCTAGCGAAGTATATCAAGTGATATGATAAAATTCGCAACAGAATTAGCTCACGGCAGATGTAATACATAATGTTCTGCTGTTATCTATATTACACGCCTATCGTAGTAGAACTATATCAACTTCAATTTTAATTATTTATAAGTTTATGCATAGAATTATTTTGTTCCTAGTTATTAGCATTGTTGCTAATTCAATAAAAGCAGAAACCTGGACTTTACCTCCTGATGATATTGATATTTTTGGTCAAATACATACCACAGTTGCAAGCCAAGAAGAAACGTTATTAGATATTGCTCGTCGATATGAAATCGGTCAGCTAGAGATTTTATTAGCAAATCCAGATGTGGATCGATGGTTGCCTGGCGATGGTGCTAAGGTAATCTTACCGAACAGATATGTTATTCCTAATGTTGACCGTAAAGGATTAGTGCTTAATTTACCTGAGATGCGAATTTATTATTTTCCTAAGGTAAAAAAAGGAGAGAAACCGACTGTTATTACGCATCCAGTTAGCATCGGTCGAATGGACTGGGAAACACCATTAGGTAAAACAACAATTGTTGGTAAGCGTAAAAACCCAACCTGGACACCACCACAATCACTTAAGGACGAAGCTATTGCAGCAGGTGATCCGCCATTACCTAATGTAGTTCCAGCTGGCCCAGATAATCCACTAGGTCTTCACGCCATGCGTCTTGGTACAGCTAACGGTAGTTATCTGATTCATGGTACCAATAAACCTTATGGTGTCGGTATGCGCGTGTCTCATGGGTGTGTTCGTATGTATCCAGAGGATATTGAGTCATTATTTGATAAAGTTTCAGTTGGAACACAAGTGCAGCTTATTAATCAGCCGATTAAACTTGGTTGGTTAGTTGATTCACTTTTTATTGAGTTACACCCACCGCTAGAAGAGGATGCGGAAGAATATGAAAATTATACGCAACGAGTGATTGAAGCAACTAATGATTTTATTGCGCAGAGAATTGAAAATACAGTTGAAAGTTTTGCAGCAGATTTTAGTATTGATGACCAAATGTTGGCACAAGCAATAGCTGAAAAGAACGGAATGCCTATTTTAATATCCAGGTGACTATAAAAAACTGCCACCTAGATCACTGCAAGTGATCGTGCATATAATGTGTAACAAATTGTTTCATAAAATTAATTTCGTTCTGTATGGAACAATCTGTTATTCAGTATATGTGCGATCACTTGCAGAATAAAACTGCCACTATTTAATTAAATAGTGGCAGTTTTAATGACAGCTAATTATTTACGCATTGCTTTTTCAAACATACGATCAATTTTTGTCTCAGTATCTATTGAACGTCTGTTTGCTTCTTGCGCTAACTCGCCTGCTGAGTTTGCAGCTCTAGCGACAGCATCAGCTTTATCGTTAGCAGCACTAGCTGCAGCAGAAGCAGCAGAAGCATCAGCTGCAACTGTGTTGAGTCGTGCTTCCAGATCATCAACCCGACCACTTGATGCGCAACCAGATAATCCTGCCAAAGCACCAACTACTACAGCAAGTGTCAGAATACGTAATTTACCTTCGATTTTTTTGTTCATATGACCCTCTTAGAGTTTATTGTATATAAGTAACACCTAGATTATGCAAGTAATCGCACACATACTGCACAACAGATTGTTCCATATAGCAAACCTTGTTCTTTGGGAATATCAATAAGTATTCTACGCAGAATAACATTTACTATATGAAACAATCTGTTGGACATTATATTGCACGGTTGCTTGCAGGATCTAGGTAACAATCGTTATTTATTTCTCAGTCACCAGTTTTCTATCTTCTAGCGACATGCCCACACATTCTATCTGACTTTGCTAACAAGATAAACGGTATTAAAAAAATCTAATGTCAGAATGTTCTTTAGGAGCGCGTATGGAATAAATTAGGCAACTAGCGCAGGATTTATATTCATATTCAAAGAATGTAAACAGGCGCATAGCACGGCTATATAACTGTTTACATAACGCAGAAGGCGAGCATAAATACAAAGCTAGTTGCCTAATTTATTTCATGCACGTGCCTTAGTGAATCTTTATCATTACACCTGGTTCTAACCACTGGCTAAGCTGATCAATTTGTTCGTTGGTTAAGGCAATGCATCCATTAGTCCAGTTGAACAGATTATGAACTTCTAGATCTCCATTACCGATGCCGTGTATCCCAATATAACCACCCAGTGGCGTGTGTTGAGGCGGAGATTGTTCAGCGTTAGTAGCTTTTAGAATGGAATGCCAAGTTTCTTTGGTAATTCTATTTTCTATATATGCACGTTGCGCCGTCTCACGGTTTGGATAATCAAGACCAAAAAAACGATAATAACGACTCTCATTGTTTATCCAGCCAATTCTAAATTGTCCTAATGGTGTTTTGTTGTCATTTTTTATCTTAGAATAAGTTGTCCCAAAGCGTCCGATGGAAATATTATCAAATTCCATTTGGACAGCTTCTCCCTTCATCACTGTCAGAGTATATTCGCTTGTATCTACATCAACCCATATATCATTAGCATTGACCGATAGATTGAAAAACAACAACCCGATAAAACTTATAAATACGAAATAACAACTCTGTAATTTTTGTCTTAACATGGCTTATTCTTTGGTTGACCAAATATCACCATACCAGGCGGTAGTCGTAGTATTCGAATTATCTGTGTCAGTCATAATAGCAACGGCATCAATTTTGTCGATTTCCTCGCCAAATAAATCTTGATAATCTGTACGCACATCTCGTTGCATATGAATCCATTTTCCTGCTTGTTCAGACCCTGACGCTACAGCCATTACTCTTACGTTATCAATAAAAGCATTAGGCCAATTGTCACCAACAAGCTGGTTGCTTGACCATACATAACTAATTACACGTGTGCGCCAAAATGCTAAGCCAACAGAAAAAACTATAATGACGCGTGCAGCATAATCATCGCCACTACGCGAGCGTTCATCAACATCTTCTAGAATATTTTTTACTTTCCATGACCAATTAAGTATTGGTGTTTGATGAAGGTCGATATCTACCATACGGTAAAGCACGGTGGCGCTTGCGTCGCTATCGGCACGTAGCACAAATTTTCCGTTAGGTTGTTCTTCAAGCTCATAAATAGTTTCAGCAGCAAACGATTGTGCATTCCAACTATTAAGCTCACCTTGTGAAAAGTTGGCGATATCAACACGTGTGTCGGCTGCCCACGATATTATCGGAAAGCAAAAAAGAAGACTGTATAGGATTTGTTTCATTAAAAGTATTTTAAAAAAATAACTGAATTTAACGTGCTGATCATAAATTATAATTTAGTTTATTTTACTATCCAGGCCATCTTCAGCAATTTCCGCAGCACGCAATAAAGCTTTAGCTTTATTCTTTGTTTCAATCCATTCACTTTTTGGATCTGAATCAGCAACAATACCTGCTCCTGCTTGCACATGCAGCTGCCCATCTTTAATTACACCGGTACGAATTACAATGGCTATATCCATATCACCATTAAATCCTAAATAACCAACAGCACCAGCGTAAATGCCACGCTTAGAAAGTTCCAGCTCATCAATAATTTCCATCGCACGTATCTTAGGTGCTCCACTAACAGTGCCTGCTGGAAAGGTAGCGCGTAATACATCAATAGCGCTAAGTCCTGGTTTAAGTTTTCCGTCAACATTGGAAACAATATGCATTACATGCGAGTAATTCTCTATCTGCATATTTTCGGTAACTTTAACGCTACCAGTTTGAGTAACACGCCCAATATCATTACGTCCTAAATCCATTAACATAACATGTTCTGCCCGTTCTTTAGGATCAGCTAATAACTCCTCGGCAAGCTGTTTATCCTCTTGCACAGTTTTTCCTCTTGGGCGAGTACCAGCAATCGGACGTACGGTTACAGCATCATCTTCAAGTCGGACTAAAATTTCTGGAGAAGCACCGACCACATGGAAATCATTAAAATGATAATAAAACATGTAGGGTGATGGATTTAAGCTACGTAGAGCGCGATATAACGCCAACGGCGAGGCGTTATATGGCTTGCTGGTGCGTTGTGATAGGACAACTTGCATAATGTCGCCATCATGAATATAGCGTTTAGCGCGTTCTACCACAGCAATAAATTCTTCTTCAGTAAATTCAGAAACCGCTTTACCTGGTTTTGTTGGCTTTTCAGATGGAATCTCGATAGATTTACGTAACTGCGTCAGTAATTCTTTGATTCTATTGCAGCCAGATTGATACGCATTTTCAACTTTTGGGTTAGCATAAACAATTAAAAAAAGTTTGCCAGATAAATTATCCATAACCACCAGTTCTTCTGATAGTAATAGCAAGATATCTGGAGTATTTAAGGTATCTGGCCGTGCATGGCCGGACAGCTTGTTTTCTATATAGCGAATAGTGTCATAAGAAAAGTAACCAACTAAGCCACCACAGAAACGTGGTAATCCAGGATAAGGGGCAGCATTAAATTGTGACAAATAGGATTCTATGAAAGCAAGCGTATCATCAGCCTTAACCGTATTTGATTCAGATGCATTAATAGTTTGAATATTGTTGTCGCGAACCTCAATTCTGGTTGTTGCTGGTAAGCCAATAAATGAGTAGCGACCAAAACGTTCGCCACCTTGCACTGATTCTAATAAGTAGGAATAAGGTTTGTTAGCTAATTTCAGATAAACTGAAAGAGGGGTATCAAGATCTGAAAAGGTTTCAAGCACGATTGGAATACGATTGTAACCCTGTGCCGCAAATGCATTAAACTCAGCTTCAGTCATGTTGCCGCCCAAATAAGGTCATGCAAGCAGAAAATATAAAAGATGTGGCTTGATTTTTTGCTGTTGGAAGACAATTGTTCATGACAGTTTTTGAAGTAATTTTGTCGCATCTGCTAGTGATTCAATAATGGCTTCACAATCAAGCTTACGTGCATCTCGACCTTCGTTGTAGCCATACGGCACACAAAACACTGGACAACCTGCGGCACGTGCAGCAATCGTGTCATTGGATGAATCGCCAATTAGTAGCGCCTGCTGCGGTGGTACGCCAAAGTATTGGCAAATGTGTAACAGCGGCATCGGATCAGGCTTTCTTTTTGGCAAACTGTCACCTGATACAACAATTTCAAAATAATCAGCTAGCTTAGTGGCGCGTAATAACGGCAAAGTAAATATTTCAGATTTGTTGGTTATACAAGCTAGTTTAAAACCAGCTTTACGCAAATTATCCACCCCATCAATTACGCCAGGATATGGGCGTGTATTAACCGTTAGGTTTTCTGCATAATGCTGTTTGTAAATGGGGATTGCCTTAGCTAGTAACGCTGCATCCGGTTCCGCATCCATTTCTCCGGTTAAAGAACGTTTAATTAATCGCTGGATTCCTTTTCCTATAAATCCTTGGATGGTTTTTGATGGTAATTCTGGTCGACCTAATTCATGCAGCATTTTATTTGCGGCAAGAGCAAGGTCATCAGCGGTATCAAGTAAAGTACCGTCAAGGTCAATCATCACTACTTTCACTGGCAATAAAGGACCATCTTGATTGCTTAATGTATCAGGGGCAGAGAATTTGTTCATATAGTAAGACGCTTTAAGCTTTGGCTAATTCAGCACGTAACGCAGCCAATACAGTATCGTAATGATTTGGATCACTGTCCTTAGCTGCATTGTATATTGCAGATCCTGCTACGAAAGTATCCGCACCAGCACGTGCTATTTCAGCAATATTATCAACTTTTACGCCACCATCAATTTCTAGCATGATATCTTTGCCACTGGCATCAATACGTTTACGTGCAGCTTTTAATTTTGTGAGTGCTTCTGGAATAAATGATTGACCACCAAACCCAGGATTAACTGACATAATTAGAACTAAATCAAGTTTATCAAGAACATGATCTAGGTAATGCAGTGGTGTTGCCGGATTAAAAACCATCCCAGCTTGGCAGCCTTGTTCTTTAATTAATCCGATAGTGCGATCAATATGGTTGGATGCTTCTGGGTGAAATGAAATAATGTTAGCACCTGCCTTTGCAAAATCAGGAATAATTCGATCAACTGGATCAACCATTAAATGAACATCAATAACTGCTTTAGTTAATGGCCGAATAGCTTCACAAATTAATGGACCAATGGTTAAATTTGGCACATAGTGATTATCCATTACGTCAAAATGGATGATATCTGCACCTGAAGCAATAACATCGGTAATTTCTTCACCTAATTTGGCAAAGTTTGCGGCAAGAATGCTGGGGGCAATACGATACATAGATATTCTCTCTGAAAACAAAGCAATCATTTTACCAAGAATTGAATTGTTTTGTTTGATTAAGAAAATGATTGTATTATTTTGTTTTCACGAAACAGTTGTTTGTAATCATCATGTTATCAAATAATGTTATGTTTTGGCCATTTTTTATGGTTGATGTCATACAGAAAATAGTGTGCAATGCTGGCATGATTGAAACTGAAAAATATGAAATTGAAGTGACTGTTAGTACTACGTACTTACCAGATCATTCTAATATTGAGGAAAATCGTTATGTATTTTCTTATACAATTAAAATCTCTAATACCGGAACAATCGCCACACAATTGATCAGTCGTCATTGGATAGTAACCAATGACGACGGTAGTTCACAGGAGGTAAAAGGGCTTGGCGTAGTGGGTGAGCAGCCTTTGCTTAAACCTGGCGACAGTTTTGAATACACCAGCGGAACAGCTATTTTTTCCCCGGTGGGGTCAATGAAAGGAAGTTATCAAATGGCGGCTGAAGACGGCCATCATTTTAATGTTCCGATTCCTGAGTTTTTCTTAAGTGTGCCAAGAGTGCTACATTAATTATTTTGCTTCTACTATTATGATTAACCAGACAACCCCAGGCGCGCTTTACCTTATTCCTAGCCCGTTGGGCGATAATGATATTTCTTGGATTATTCCTGCTGCTGTTTTAAAACATGTTGCTGATCTTGATCACTACATTGTAGAGCACCCTAAAACAGCTCGTAAATTTCTAAAAAAAGTAGGATGCAGTAGACCAATACAAGAAATTAAAATGCAGGTATTGGATGAGCACACAGCATCTTGTGATCTTTTACCATTACTTGGGCCAATACTGGCTGGTCATGATGTTGGCTTGCTATCAGAAGCAGGTTGTCCAGCTGTAGCTGATCCTGGATCAGAATTAATCCGCCTGGCACATCAAAAAAATATTAAAGTTGTTCCTTTAGTTGGCCCTTCATCTATTTTATTAGCATTAATGGCATCTGGACTAAACGGCCAACGTTTTACATTTCATGGGTATCTGCCAATAGAAAACGATAGTCGTATCAGTAAAATTATAGAACTGGAAAAGCTATCGCAAACCAACGATCAAACGCAAATATTTATTGAAACACCTTATCGTAATCAAAAATTACTAGATTTATTGGTAAAAACTTGCCGGAATAATACTTATTTATGTGTCGCTAGTGATATAACCCTTGACCATGCGTTTATTGCGACTAAAACGGTAAAAGAATGGAAAAAAACTTTACCTGACATTAATAAAAGACCTGCGATATTTTTATTGTACGGGTGAAATTTAGTTTAAATCGGCATAGCGTAACCTATTCGTAACAAAAAATTCTGGGTTACGCGCCGCCAACTTAACTTCTAGGTTGTTTTTTTCTGAATAAACTCAATTTTATAACTATCAGGGTCTTCAACAAATGCAATGACTGTTGTGCCATGTTTCTTTGGTCCAGCCTCACGTACTACGTTACCACCAAGTTTTTTTGTTTCTTCACAAGCACGATAAGCATCATCTACTTCAATCGCAATATGACCAAATCCTGCCCCCAAGTCATATTCTGGCGTATCCCAGTTATGTGTTAACTCTAAAACAGTGCCATTAGCTTCATCTTGGTAACCAACAAATGCTAATGTAAACTTTCCATCAGGATAGTCTTTCTGACGTAACAACCGCATACCTAGTACACCAGTATAAAAACTAAGTGATTTGTCTAGGTTGCCAACGCGCAGCATCGTATGCAGAATACGCATTATATTTTTACCATTTCAAAATCATCTTTGCGTGCGCCACATTCTGGGCATGTCCAATTCATTGGCACATCATCCCAGCGTGTTCCAGCAGGGATGCCTTCATCAGGAGCCCCCTCTGCTTCGTCATAGACAAAACCACAAATTAGGCATATGTAACGATGGTAGACCTGATTCTCTTCAGTAGACATAATAGATAGGAATTTCCTTTTAGGTTAGAATGAAAGCTGGTATTTTACGGTATTTATATATGATACAGCCACCCCCAATTGTACTTTCATTCGCAGCTAACGACCCTAGTGGTGGTGCAGGCATTCAAGCTGACATCCTCACTCTTGCCAGTTTAGGATGTCATCCCTTGTCAGTAATGACCGCTATCACTGTACAGGATACAGCAGGTGTTGAAGATATTGTGGCACTTGATCCAGAATTAGTTGCTGACCAAGCCCGTGCTGTGCTTGAAGATATGCCTGTTGATGCATTTAAAATTGGCCTATTAGGAAGCGTTGAAATCATTGCCGCGATTGCGGAAGTTATTTCTGACTACCCTGATATTCCAGTAGTGCTAGACCCCGTGCTGGCATCAGGTCGTGGCGATGAACTTGCTAATGAAGATATGGTGCAAGCAATACAAGAATTGTTACTACCACAGGTTACGATTCTTACACCAAATAGCTTAGAGGCACGAAAACTTGCACAAGAAGATGACGATGACGAGCAAGAACTTAGTCTAGATCAGTGTGCTGACAAGCTATTACAAATGGGTTGTGAATATGTCTTGATTACCGGTACCCACGAGAATACGTCCCGAATTACAAATACCTTGTATAACATTGATGGTATTTTACGTGCAGATGAATGGCCTAGATTACCAGCCTCTTATCATGGCTCAGGTTGCACCCTAGCCGCAGCAATTGCTGCACATATCACTAGCGGTTTACCAATCTATAGCAGCGTTTATGAAGCGCAGGATTTTACCTGGCAGACATTAAAGGCAGGTTTCCGTCCAGGCATGGGTCAGTATTTGCCGGATCGTTTCTTTTGGGCGAATGATAGCGACGATAACAAAACAACAGATAAACAAACTACTCGCAAAAATGTATCAAAAGATTAGAGGCCTGTATGCAATTACACCAGATACCATGGACACTGGCCATCTTCTAGCCATAACACAACAAGCACTGCTAGGCGGAGCGCAACTTATTCAGTATCGAAATAAAACCGCAAATAATAAATTACGCCTAGAACAAGCTCAGGCTTTACGGTCTCTTTGCTGGCAATACAGCGCGCTGTTTATTATTAACGATCACCTTGAAATCGCCTTAGCAGTTGATGCCGATGGTATCCACCTGGGTGTATATGATATTTCCGTAACAACTGCTCGAAAAATCTTAGGATTTAAAAAAATTATTGGTGTTTCGTGCTACAACCGACTTGAATCTGCCTTGGTTGCAGAAATGCAACAAGCCGATTATGTTGCTTTTGGTGCATTTTTTGCATCGGTTACAAAACCAAAGACAGTTATTGCTTCAATAGATTTATTATGTATAGCGAAACAAAAACTTTCAATACCTATTGTGGCAATCGGAGGCATAACATGTACTAATGCAACTACTTTAGTTCATCATGGTTGTAATGCTGTAGCGGTTAGCAACGCTTTGTTCGCTACCAAGAATATCCAATCAACAGCAAAAGCATTCTCAATATTGTTTTGCAAAAATGAAAATTTATAAAAAAAATTAAATAATGACATTAGCAAAAGAAGATTTGATAGAGATTCAGGAATTAATCAGTGAAGCTATATAAACAGTCAGGTACAGCGAATGTAAATGTACATTATGAGCTAGAAATAAGAGAAAGAATCGTACGTGTTGAAGAAGAATTAAAACATCAACAAAAATTAATAATTGAGGGGTTTAATCGGTTAGATAAACGCTTTGAACAAATAATGTTCGAAATGAACAAACGTTTTGAGCAACAGCGTAATGATATTCACCAAGAAATAAAACCATTAATGCGCTGAGGATTTGGTGCCTTATTGGCAATTGGCTGTTTAATTATTATGGTTTTGCACTTACCTTAACCATTAGATAACATGTAACAAGTTCAGGTTATCTAAAACTATTGTACCGTTACAAAATTAAAATTAAGTACATGTCTGGTTTTCCAAGTTATTTACCATGTACAAATTGCATAACCTGTTGGCATGGCCATCAAGCGGCTACAGAACCTTCCTTAACAGATTAGCAATCTTTCTTCAGCCACTAACTGTAAATTACTCTTAAGTTTGCTGCTTGTATTACCGATAAAATGTACGACCTAGGTAAGAAACATATTGTCATTTTAGGAGACCATTGTGGATATTCCAGCATTTAGTCAGTCTGTACGATCTTTAGCTCAGGCTGATAACAAACAAGAAAACGGTCCGATTGGGGCTCAAGTGTCTGAACTAGCACACGCAAAAAATACAGAAAGAAAGCAGCTTAATGCAGACATAGTAGAATCAACAATAAAAGTTAACTCTGGCAATGAATCATTATCTTTAGTGTTAAAAACAGCATTAGAAGGGATTAATGAGGCGTTAAGAGGAACGTTAGGTGATAATGCAATCCAAACAGCTGTTGATTCTGGTGTAGATGTTAGTCCTGAAGCAACAGCTGAGCGTATTGTTTCAATAAGCACGGGATTATTTGACTCATTCCAAGAGCAACATCCAGAACTATCGCAAGATGAAGCTTTAACTGCTTTTGTAGATATTGTTAAAAGTGGTATTGACACTGGTTTTTCTGAAGCACGTGATGTTTTAACAAGTTTAAATGCTTTAGGAAATGGCGATGTTGCCGGAAATATTGATGAAACCTATACTTTGGTACAAGAAAAGTTGCAATCTTTCGTGGAAAGCTTTAATAATCAAGAAACAGACCAGCAATAATTAATTTGTGAGACAAGGAAAAACAAAAGCCACCCTTTATAAGGTTAGTCATAAATAATAGTATTAATTTAAATACTTATTCTTCAAGATAGGGGTCTGTTTTTCCTGGCTCTCCATTTGGCCAAGCACTAAAAGGAAACGGGCGCCGTTCGCTATTAAATGTAAGAAAAATAACTATTTGATACAGGTAGGTGCTTATATTTTGACCAAATTTAAGTAATGGTTCATTCGCTTTACCAGCCAACAATATAGTCATCATCTGAAATAACATCACTAGAATAATAAGAAGTTTTGAAAAGCTATAAATAACAATAAAAAACAACATATAAAGACTGCGCTGCCAAGTTTCTTTTCTTTTTAATCTTTGCTTAAAATCTTCTTCCATACTACGCTCCTATCAATATAGCTAATTATAATCGAATTGATTTCCAGTAGTTAGCTCGCCAATACACATTATCTAATTTGGAGATCATTACCCCACGGCTAGCAGATGCATGTAAAAATTTATTATTCTCTAAATAAATACCTACATGCCGAGTTACTGATCCAGTCTTAAAAAATACTAAATCGCCTGCTGTTAATTCGTTTTTAGCTATGTCTCTACCTAGCTTGGCTTGCAATCTTGTTGTTCGGGGTAGCTTGACACCTAGTTTTGATTTATAAGTTAGATGAACAAATCCTGAACAATCAACTCCCTGTTTACTTAACCCGCCAAGCTTATAGCGAACATCTTGCCATTCATAAAACTGACTGTATAGCTTATGTTTAGTAGTTTTTATTGGAGCAGTTATTTCATTATTAATTGTTGGTATCTGGATTAGATTGTCTATTTTCTTTTCTTGCAACGGTGGTGAACTACATCCTACTAATAGGATGATGCAAAGAAATAACATCCAATTTGCCAGCAGATTATTTATTATCATTCAAAGTTCCCCTAAATTAAAAGGTGCATGCACAAATGTTTTATTTGATATTTATTATTTTTATTGTTGTTCTTATTCTAGGCCCATCTTACTGGGTGAAGCATACCTTGGAAAAATATAGTTATCCAGAGAATCGTTATCCTGGAACTGGTGCAGAGTTGGCACGAATATTACTTGATTGGGCAAACTTGCAACAAGTTAAAGTTGAAAGTACTGAGTTAGGTGATCATTATGATCCAATCGCTAAAATAGTACGCTTAACTCCTGATAAATTCAATGGTAAATCATTGACCGCAATTACTGTTGCCGCACATGAAGTTGGACATGCAATTCAAGATAGAGACGGTTATTTACCACTACGATTACGTACACGGCTAGTTCAACTAGCAGCTCCAGCAGAGAAAATAGGCGCAGCAATTTTAATGATTGCTCCATTGGCAATGGTGGTTACACGCGCACCGATAACTGGCGCGTTATTTCTTGCTGGTGGTTTATTAACACTTGGTGCAGCAACCTTAGTACATTTAGTTACATTGCCAATGGAAATGCATGCTAGTTTCTCACGTGCCTTACCCATGCTTGAAAAAGGTGGGTATTTAAAATCAGGAGATGAACCACATGCACGTAGAATATTACGAGCCGCCGCTTTAACTTATGTTTCCGCTTCACTTATGACCTTACTTAATATTGGTCGATGGTGGGCTATTTTACGTAGATAGTAAAAAATTACGCCCCTGTCATACAAATAGTAGTAAGCATTATATACTTCGCGTGGTCATAGTTTCGGATTTTATAGTGTGATAATTTTTGTCAAGAACAAGGCGCTGAAACAAGCGCATAGCTAGCTATGTAATTGTTTCAGTAACGCTGATATTGGCAAAAATGACCTACTAGAAAACCTAAACTATGGCAGTGCGAAGTATATCTACAGCTAATTAGCGTGTTATTGAGCAAATTTTGCTGAGGTCAATCTACTCACCTTACAAGATATATTTGATCTGGCGCTCATAGTTTTACTTGTCACTGTCACTGGCTTAAAACAAATTACCAAATTATTCGAACCTATTAACTCTATATTCAAGCTATAGCTTTAAAAATACCAGCTATCCGTGTGCAGATTATACAGCTAAAAAAATACCCCGCTATAAAATCTATACCGGGGTACAAGGTTTCGTTACGAACTATGATACTTAATTAATCTATCACCTAGATCCTGCAAGTGATCACACACATACTGCACAACAGATTGCTCCATATAGCAAACTTTATTCTTTGGGAATATCAATAAGTATTCCACGCAGAATAAAATTAACTCTATGAAACAATTTGTTATACATTATATGCGAGATCACTTGCAGGATCTAGGTATCACACGATTTTAAAGTAACACTAAAGGAGTAGATGCGTGGGACAGATTATGCCAGCATTAAATTTAACTGTCTGTGACAATATACACGCGCCATGTAACTTAGGAGCGCGCATTAAATAACTTGAACAACTAGCTTTGTATTTATATTCATCTTCTGTGTTATGCAAACAGTTACATAGCCGTGCTATGCGCCTGTTTGCACGCCTTGAATATGAGCGTAAATCCTGCGCTAGTTGCTCAAG
>JAJFJL010000082.1 GCA_021774055.1 Nitrosomonas sp.
GACGAAAATCATGCCCCCATTGCGAGACACAATGAGCTTCATCAATGGCAAATAGTGATAATTGTACACGTGCTATAAGAGCAAGAAAACGGGGCGTTAACAACCTCTCTGGAGCGACATAGAGCAGGTCATATTTACCTGCCAGCAAGTTGCGCTCAACATCTGCAGCATCTCCTGATGACAAAGATGAATTTAGAAATGCTGCTCGCACACCAACCTCATGCAACGCTGAAACTTGATTCTGCATCAATGCGATCAACGGTGAAACTACTACAGCAACACCTTCACGCATTAACGCCGGAATTTGATAACACAAAGATTTACCACCACCTGTTGGCATCAAAACCAAGCAATCACCGCCCTCAACAATTTGTTTGATGACTTCCGCTTGTTGGCCGCGAAAACACGTATAACCAAAAACCTCTTTTAAAATATGATTTGCACTAGACACTTAAATGACTAAAATATATTTAATTAAAAATTACGCTAAAATAACCACACAGATATTTGCATCATAAGTTTTACAGGTAAGGCAATAGCCATAAGAAACATATCATACCTTACCTTATTTCAAGCTACTTAGGAACGTGCATGAAATAACTTGAGCATCTAGCTTTATCTTTATGCTCATCTTCTGCATTATGTAAACAGTTACATAGCCGTGCTATGCGCCTGTTTACACGCTTTGAATATGAGCATAAATCCTGTGCTAGTTACTCAAGTTGTTTCATGCAAGTTCCTTATCTGAATTAAAATAAGCCACATTTAATAATTGCTTAGCAAGTTAAAAATCAACAATCTAACCCCTTTTAACCTGAACAAAATAAAAAAATGGACAACTGGCAACAGTGGCGAAAACGTCAACGAGCTAATTTAATCAAACACCGTGAAGCTATATCTAAACACGAATATCATCAATGGAGCAAAACAATAACCACCTCACTAAAAACTGGGTTTCCCTCACTAAACAAAAGCTGCATTGGACTTTATTGGCCTATTCGCGGTGAATACGACCCACGCCCAGCCAGCAATTATTTTTGCAGAAACGGGGCCACACTTGCACTACCTGAAGTAATAAACAAACATAAACCATTATGTTTTCGCAAATGGTGGCAAGAAGCACCCATGAGAAGCGGGGCTTACCAAGTGCCAACTCCAGATAATACCGAGCAAATGACTATTGATACAATAATCATCCCTATGCTTGGCTTCGATCAACAAGGTTATCGTTTAGGGTATGGCAGCGGATATTTCGATCGCACATTAGCTACGATAAAACCATACCCACTAGTTATTGGAGTCGCATTTGAAATTTCACGACTAGACAGCGTTTATCCACAATCACATGATATTCAAATGAATTTCATTCTTACTGAGAAAGGGATTCATCAGGTCACAGACAATAAACTAATAATAATTACTAATAACCAATGTGCAGCAATCTATAAGTAATTATCAAATAAGAAGCTAGTAGAACTTCTCTATTCCCCCCAACGTGGCATTAAAGTATGCGCAACATCAAGATGGTCAAGGATACGTGCTACAACAAAATCAACAATATCCTGCAAACTTTCTGGATGATGATAAAACCCAGGATTAGCTGGCAAAATAACAGCACCACTACGCGCCAATCTCAGCATATTTTCCAAATGAATTACCGAAAAAGGCATTTCCCGTGGAACTAGAATTAACTTACGGTTTTCCTTCAACATAACATCTGCCGCTCGCTCAATTAATTTCTGATTCATCCCTGCAGCAATTGCTGCTAAGGTCCCCATGGTACAAGGACAAATCACCATTGCATCCGCAGGATTGGAACCAGATGCAACCGGAGCAAACCATTCTTCACGCCCAAATACACGCAATTGTCCTGGCGTAGCATTAAAATAATTATTAAAAAATACTTCAGCCTCTTTAGCACGGGATGGCAATGCTAATTTCATTTCTTGCTGAGCAACAACCTGTGCTACCTGGGAATATAGCAAATAAACATTAACGCCTTTTGCCAGCAATACTTCCAACAACCGAATACCATAAGGCATACCTGATGCACCAGTATAAGCAAGAGTAATAACTCTATTACATTTCGCATTCTTACCACCATCAAGATTGTAGTCTATATCCTTACTCTCAATCATTACTTTTTAAATCATCATCATGACTGCTACATTCCATTTCTTGTTTTTGCCGTTCAATAAAATCTTTAGTACTATCAATCCCACGCAATTGTAAAACATAATTACGCACTGCCGCTTCCACCAACACAGCCAAATTACGACCAGCAGCAACAGGAATAATAACTTTGCGTATATCTACATTCATAATACTTTCGTTAAAATTACTAATTGGTAGACGCTCCAGATTAGCATTGGCTTCACTTGATCGTTGTAAATGCACAATAAGTTTCATATTTTTACGTCTACGTACAGCTGTCTCACCAAAAATAGTGCGAATATTTAATACACCCAATCCACGCACTTCAAGAAAATCTCTCAACATCGGTGGACATTGACCTTCCAAAGTCTCAGGCGCAATACGCCGAAGTTCTACAACATCATCAGCTACAAAACCATGACCTCTACTTATTAATTCTAAAGCTAGTTCACTTTTTCCAACACCACTTTCTCCGGTAATCAATACACCCATTCCTAACACATCTAAAAGCACTCCATGCCGACTACAAGATAGAGCTAAAACACGTGCTAAATAAGTGCGTAACTGCCAAATTATTTCAAGGCTGGAAGCAGGAGAACAGAATAATGGAATATTAATATCACTGGCAATTTTACGCATAGAAGCAGGAATATCTGTACCATCAGCGACAATAATACACACAATATCACTTTGCACGAGATGCTTCAGTTTATTCTCAAGCGAAAGATCATCTAATTGATTAAGGTAATTTACCTCAGCATTACTTAAAACTTGTATCCAGTTGGGATGTATAAAATTAAGATGGCCAATTATTCCTTGCGTAGACCGTGCAATTGCATCATTACTAAGTAATTTACCACCACCACTAGCACCCGCCTGCCAAGTTAAATTTAATTTACCTTTTTTATCTTCAAATAGTTGCTTAATACTAATTTGGGACATTTGGTTGCCAATCCGAAATAAGCTGGTGAATTTCTATAGCGTCCTTACCTTGCAAAAGACTCTCTCGAAAAACTTTATCACTAAACATTTGCGCCAATTCACTTAATATTTGCAAATGTTTATCAGTAGCTTTTTCTGGAACCAATAGAATACAAGCGAGATTAACTGGCTGGCCATCTGGTGCATCAAATGGTATGGCATCTTTCATTCGGATAAGTGCAGCAACCGCTTCACGCAATCCTTTAATCCTACCATGCGGAATAGCTACACCCTGCCCTAAACCGGTAGAGCCAAGTTTCTCACGTGCAAATAAACTATCAAAAACTTGACTACGTGCAATATGTTGCGTGTTTTCAAACAACAACCCAGCCTGTTCAAATACTCGTTTTTTACTAGCAACATCAAGATCTACAATAACATTTGAAGAAGGTAATAACTGTGAAATGAGATTCATGAAATTAAATTAGATTCCGAAAGATAACGATGAACTTACTATACCCAAATATTCATATAATAATTTAGTAGCTTATTTACCTTAAAAAAAAACAACCTCCGAAAACTCCAAAGTATAAGTGTCTATTACATAAAACCTAGATCCTACAAGTGATCATACATATAGCATGTAACAAATTGTTTCATAGAATAAATTCTTATTATATATGAAATATTTATTGATATCCCTAAAGAATAAAGTTTGCCATATTAAACAGTCTGTCGTGCAAAATATGTGTGATCATTTGCAGGATCTAGGCAATATAACTATTACGTTACAAAACATTATATTGACTATCAACTATGGGGTTTTCGGAATAACAGTCCTCTATAACAAATGAATCATTGTGGAACATGTTGAATTGACCATTATAACGACAAATAGCTTCATGCTTCTTTATTCATCTTCAGGCTGATTAATCTCATGATTCTTAATTGAATCTTGATTTCTTTTAGCTAAATTCTTTTCCTTGTGCTTAAGTATTTGACGATCTAGTTTATCAATCAAACTATCAATAGAGGCATACATGTTATCACCGTCTGCCTCCACAAAAATGTCTTTTCCTTTTACATGTACATTAGCCTCAGCTTTCTGTTTATGCTTTTCTACCGACAAAATCACACTGACATCAATAACATGATCAAAGTGTCTTGTTATTTTTTTTATTTTAGAAGTTACATATTCACGCATTGCAGCAGTAACCTCTACATGATTACCGGTAAGATTGAGATTCATCATGCCTCCTTGGCATTTATTAAAATAATTTTCTAAGATTAGCTGGTGGAATTTTCATAGACTCTCTATATTTTGCAATGGTACGGCGAGCCACTATAATCCCTTGCTTTTCAAGAAGTCCCGAGATTCGATTGTCACTTAATGGTTTTTTTATATTTTCAGTTTGTATAAGTTGTTTAATTAAAGAACGAATTGCCGTAGCAGAACAAGCACCACCTGTATCAGTTGTAACATAGCTTCCAAAAAAGTATTTAAGCTCAAATATGCCCTGCGGTGTACGCATAAATTTCTGTGTTGTCACACGTGATATTGTTGACTCATTTAACCCTAGTGTATTTGCAACTTCTTTTATTACAAGTGGGCGCATAGCAACATCCCCATGTTCGAAGAATTGCCGCTGACGCTCGACAATAACGTTTGACACCTCCAAAATAGTATTAAAATGTTTATCTATATTGCTAATTAACCATTTGGCTTCTTTCAGATAGCTGGCCAGCCCACATACTGATTCGTTTTTACTGCCTTTAATAATATTAGCGTAACTATGGTTAATTTTTAAATCTGGTACCACTTCTGGATTAAGACTAACCACCCATGTACCATTAACTTTGTTAACCAATACATCTGGGGTTACATAACGTGTAGTATTAAAACCAAATATCGATCCTGGCTTTGGATTCAAACTAACAATAAGTGATTGAATAGAACGTATACATGCATCGTCACAACCAATCAATTGTTTGATTTTTTTAAAATTCTTTGAAGCTAAACTCTCTAAGCATTCACTAACTAACAATAATGCCTCATCACGACAACAGGTATCTTGCGGCAACGCTCTTAATTGTATTGATAAGCATTCTCTTAAATTGCGCGCACCAACACCCAGTGGATCAAGGCATTGCAAATATTCCAATGCCATTTGCAGATCATCCTCGCCAATCTTTAATGATTGCGGCAGCAGTTCAATCAGCCCACCTAAATCTTGCGTAAGATACCCATCGTCATCCAAACTATCAATTAGTAGTCCAACAATTTTTTTTTCTTGCTCTGCCATATGGCTTAAGCTAACTTGTAAATTCAGATGCTCGCGCAGACAAAATGGACTTTCCTTCAGTTGTGATAGATCATATTTTTCATCGTTATTATCACGTAAACTATAAAAAGATTTATTTTCTTGAAACCAGTCAGATTCATTTCTATGGCGAAAATCAATATCTCCATCGTTACGTTCTAACATAGGGTTTTCCTGCACGACATGCTCTATTTCATGATTTAGATCAACCGTCGACAATTGCAACAATCGTATAGCTTGTTGCAATTGTGGAGAGAGTTTTAACTGTTGAGATAACTTTAACTGAAGTATTGGCTTCATAACTAAAAGAAATTATAAGCTTCCATAACATTATATTTTACAACCTAAAATGCTCACCTAAATATACTTTTCTAACGCTCTCATTACAAATAATTTCGTCTGGCTTGCCATCAGCAAGCACAGCTCCTTCGCTAATTATATAAGCCTTATCACATATACCCAATGTTTCTCGTACATTATGATCAGTAATTAATATACCAATACCAAGCTCCCTTAAGTAGGTAATTACTTTCTGTATATCAATAACTGCAATTGGATCCACACCAGCAAAAGGTTCATCTAAAAGAATAAAACTAGGCTGCGATGCCAATGCACGAGCTATTTCTACTCGCCTACGCTCACCACCTGACAAACTAATTGCAGGATTATTGCGGATATGACTGATATGAAGGTCATTCAATAAATTATCAAGGTGCTGTTGTATTTCATCAGCATGAAAATTCTGTAACTCTAATACTGCCAGTATATTATCTGCAACTGAAAGACGACGAAAAATTGATGCTTCTTGAGGTAAATAGCTTAATCCCAAACGGGCCCGATTATGAATAGGCATCTGACTTAAATCACAATCATCTAAATAAACCCCACCTCCATCAAGCGAAACCAAACCAACTACCATATAAAAACAAGTTGTTTTGCCCGCACCATTAGGACCTAACAAACCCACCACTTCACCGCTAGCAAGAGAAAAAGAAACATCATGTACAACCGTACGAGATTGATATGACTTTTTTAAGTTACAGGCCGTTAGTTTGCTCATTTTTCAGACATTAATTATCTTACTTATAAATATGTGGCACGCACATATAAATTTATAAACTTTAAATTTAACTAATTGAATACTATAAAAGGTACCATACATACACTTCACTCGGTCATGATCACAATTCTATAGCGGTCAATTTTACCAACAATAGCGCCACTAAAACAGTTGAATAGCTATATACCTCTGTTCCAGCGCCCTGCTCCTGACAAAAACCATCACACTACAAAATCCTCAATCATGATCGCGCGAAGTATAAAGCGAGTAAAAACATAAATCAAAGTTTGTTTAATGTCTACATCTTAACCTACAAACAGCTACACATACTCAAAGTACTACTTAAGGTATCAAGCAGCTATTGCGTATCTTCTTCAGTATTCTCTATTTTACTTTTGGGTTGTATTATAACTCTCACTCTATTACCAACACCCGTCTTAGCATCTTGTTTACTACCCCCGTTAACTTTAAAGAACTCACTACTCATATTGTAAGAAATATAATCACCTTCTACTTCATCTTGCCCACGTTTCAAGCGTGCTTTTCTAAATAATTCAATTTTGTCAGCTTTATTATCAAATTCAACTCGCTTACCCCAAGCTTCAATATATTCATCTAAACCCTCGCGCTTCTGCCGAAAGCTAACTAAATTACCAAATGCAGTCGCAATCCTGAATCCTTCAGCATCTTCTTTCATAATTACTTTGTCAGCCTGTATGATAAGAGTACCCTGCGATAATTTAACATTTCCAGTAAAAATACTGACTCGATTTTCATCTTTTCGATTAAGGTCTTCTACTGTCGCACTATCAGCTTCTATATGGATAGGCTTGTCTCGATCAGCACGCTCAGCTAAAACTAAATTTACAGAAAACATACCAAACAACAACACAAAGAATAAAATAAATCTTAACAGTTGCGTCACACGAATATTCATAAATTGATACCAGAAAACAAATAATAATTCTATAAATTAATGTACAAAATCAGTTATCAGTTGCTCTTACTTGAGAAAATAGCTGAACAATGCCTGTATAATTATTCAACTCTAAACCAACTGCAGTTATCGTTGTGTTTTTATCCTTAATGGTAACCATACCATCTGTTTTCACAATATTTTCCTCAGGAATGAGATGCAAATAGTTTGTCTCCATGGTAATCACACTGTCACCACTCTCTCTTAATACAACTACATTTCCAGTTAAATAAATATTTTCTCCCTTACTAAATAACTCAGCGTTATCCGCCTTTAATCGTATTGTTGGTTTTCCTGGTTCAACATTCACAAAATATGGCCGTTCCAGCTTAGTAAGCTCCCTATATTCATAATGCATCATCTTTTTCGCTATAAACGTACTATGTATAGAACTATCATAATTCATCTGAATACCAGAAACTCCCTTTACGATATAATCAGGCCGATGAAAATTATCATTAGAAGCTGTTTCTAATGATTCCGCCATATGATCTATCCAAAACGTTAACAACGTAATTAAGATAATGGGAATAAGTAAAAAATTGGGATGTAGGCGACTGATCATTTACTAGATTTAGTAAAACACTTCGGGGACATTTTGGTTAACTGAACTTTACAAATATCTACACATCACAAACACTACGAACTACAAAAATTAAATTTAACAATATAAACTGCTCACAATGAGAAAGTATAACAGATATACTAGACTGAGATATTTCATAAATACAAGCAACAGTCGCACAATACGTGGACTTTTTAAGATGTTTCTTGAAAAAACATTTTTTTTAACTACCGCAAATACTACCAAATAGTCATTCGCAAAATGACAATTTACTTCCTTGATAAAAAAAATAAAACAATCTATGCTAACAGAACCCACTAAATTTGAATATTTCAAACAATTACAAGATGATGTCTGCGCAGACCGTATCATTGCAGCCAAAAATTTACTTGGAAAACGTACCGTTATCTTAGCGCATCATTATCAACGAGCTGATGTCCATTGCCATGCTGATCTTACTGGTGACTCTTTAAAGCTCTCATACATGGCAGCCCAAACTGATGCTGATTATTTAGTGTTTTGTGGTGTTCACTTTATGGCTGAGGTTGCCGACATACTTTCAAGCTCAACGCAAGTAACCATCTTGCCTGACCTTTCAGCCGGATGTTCAATGGCTGATATGGCAAATTTATCTAAAGTAGAACGATCATGGCGAGAGTTATCAACAGTATTAAACCCAGAAAAATCCATAACCCCTATAACTTACATTAATTCAGCCGCTGATTTAAAAGCTTTCTGTGGTGAACATGCAGGAATAGTTTGTACATCTAGCAATGCAACTAAAATTTTACAGTGGGCCTTTGCTCAGCGTGAAAAGGTTTTATTTTTTCCTGATCAGCATTTGGGGCGTTGGAGCGGCCATCAATTAGGCATCCCAATGGAGGAAATGGTGATATGGGATTTTGACGAACCAATGGGTGGGCTTACACCAGAACAAATTGAGAATGCAAAAATTTTATTATGGAAAGGGCATTGCTCAGTACATCAAATGTTTCAACCACAGCACATTTCACATTTCCGTAACCAACATCCTGATGGCTTGGTGATTTCACACCCTGAATGTAGTTATGCAGTATGTGAAGCATCTGATTATGTTGGTTCCACGGAATATATAATTAATACCATCAGTGAAGCCAAAGACGGAACTCGCTGGCTTGTTGGTACTGAGTTGAATTTAGTAAGTCGTATTGCAGAAGAATTTAAACCAAATGGTAAAATAATTCAATTTATGTCACCAATGGTGTGCATGTGCTCGACTATGGCTCGCATTGACCCTCAACATCTTGCCTGGTCCCTTGAAAACCTGCTTGCTGGCAATACAGTTAATCAAATAAAAGTACCTGCCGAAGAAGCAAAATTAGCAAAACTAGCATTAGACAGAATGCTAAATATATCCTAATACTCGCTAACAACTGTGATAAGAAAGCAAATTACTACAGCAGTTAAACTACTAGACACCGGCAAAACAGTTGCTTTTCCGACAGAAACTGTTTACGGACTAGGTGCTGACATATCTATACCATCTGCAATAGATCAAGTATTTAAAATAAAAGGGCGACCGACAAACCATCCGTTAATAGTTCATTTTTCTAGAATAGCGCAATTGCAATATTGGGCTCGTGAAATACCTCCTGCTGCATGGAAATTAGCTAAACATTTTTGGCCAGGGCCACTCACTTTAATATTAAAACGTAGTTCTCACGTGCCGCAAAACGTAACTGGCGGACAAGACACGGTTGGATTACGCATACCCAATCACCCAGTAGCACTAGCCCTTTTGAATACACTTGGCGATAATAGAGCACTAGCTGCACCTTCAGCTAACCGCTTTGGAAAAATTAGTCCAACAACAGCTGCGCATGTATATGAAGAACTAGGGACATCCGTTGATATGATTTTAGATGGCGGTGCTTGCGAAATAGGTCTAGAAAGTACTATTGTTAGTTTTGATGATCAAATGGCTTGCGTGCTACGACCTGGAGGCATTCCACTTACATTGTTGAATACAATATTAAATGGCCAAGTAACTTTGGCAACTAGTATTAGTTTAAAAACACGCGCTTCCGGTACTCTAGCATCACATTATGCACCATCAATACCTCTAGAAACCTGTTTATCTGAATCTCTATTGCAACGTACTCTTGAATTAAAATCACATGGCTTGCGCATCGCTGTAATCAAATGCTCGGCATCTGATTTACCACATGTAACAGATAATAAAATAGCACAATTTCTTATGCCGAGAGAACCATCATCATATGGCCGCCAGTTGTATGCTACATTGCGCCAATTTGACAATTCAAATTTTGATTATATATTAATTGAAACACCACCAAACAAGCCCGATTGGTTAGCAATTATTGACCGTTTACAACGAGCCAGCCACATAAAATGAATAGCATTGAAAATAATAAACTACGTGCCGTGATATTTGATGTTGATGGGACGTTGGCAGATACCGAACGAGATGGACATCGTGTTGCTTTTAATTCCGCGTTTAAAGAATTTGGTCTTGATTGGAATTGGAGCATTGAGTTTTACGGAAAATTGTTACGTATTACTGGCGGTAAAGAACGTATACACCATTACATAGAAGAGTATAAGCCTGACAACTTAAATAGGGCTAATCTAAACTCCTGGGTTACTGATTTGCATCAAGTAAAAAACAGATATTTTGTAACACTAATTGAACAGGGAAAAATTCCACTACGCCCTGGTGTCTCACGTCTAATACACTACCTACGTAATAAAAAAATAAAAATAGCTATTGCAACGACTACAACACTTAGCAATGTAACAACCTTATTAAAATCTACCTTAGGTGAAGACTCTCCAAGCTGGTTTACTGTAATAGGTGCCGGAGATATGGTTGTCAAAAAGAAACCTGCCCCAGATATTTACTATTTAGTACTTGATAAACTCGGAGTTCCAGCACAACAATGTATTGCTATAGAAGATTCAGAAAATGGATTAAATTCAGCACGTAATGCAGGCATCCATACACTAATAACAGCAAACAAATACACACAACAACAAAACTTCAGCGGTGCAATACTAGTTTTACCTGATTTATCTGATTTAGGAGACCCAAGTCAAGTTTTTACCATATTGACTAAAAATACCCCTAATACCTAGGGATTTGATTATTGCACATGAAAATAAATAACATATACCCCACGTGGGTTTAATCAAGATACCAAAAAATAAAATTATTCTTTTATTCCAACTTGTGTTATAAAAAACATACTGTCTAGCGCTTACAAAAAGTGCATGATGTTTATTTTAGTATTACAACTACCGAAGGGAGTATTTTATTATGAAATCAATCTCAACCACTTTAGCAATTGGCGTGTTGGCACTTTTTATCAGCACACAAGCTAACGCATCTGGTGATGGGCACACTGCTGAGGCGATGGGGCACGCAGGAGAAGCAATGGCTCACGGCCAGGATGGCCACGCAAAGAAGCTACTTAAGCATGCAAAAGAAAGCTTGTCACATGCCAAAGAAGCTGAAGGTGAGCATGCGGAAGCACACAAACACATGACAGAAGCCATCAAACATTTAGAAGAAGCCATTGATCACGCTAAGATGGATCATGCAGATGTGGCAGCAGGGCACACTAAAGAAGCAATAAAACACATGAAGCACTCTACTCATTAATTAATAGAAAAAACAAATAAATACACCCCTTTAACTAAATATAGTTTAAAGGGGTGTTAATGTTCTCTAGGTAAAAACTTAAGAGGATCCACAGGCTTACCACGCTTACGAATTTCAAAGTGAAGTTGTACAGTATTGGCATCTGTATCTCCCATTTCAGCTATTTTCTGCCCCCTAGTAACATCATCCCCTTCCTGCGCTAAAATTTTCCGATTATGTGCATACGCGCTAATAAATATATTATTATGCTTAATAATCAAAAGCTTACCGTACCCTCGCAACCCGTTGCCACTGTATACCACCTGACCTGCAGCAGATGCAAGAATATCCTGACCAGACTGTCCAGAAATTTTCACTCCCTTAGTCTTACTTGAAAAATTTTCAAATAAATTACCTTCAGTAGGCCACATCCATTTAATACCAGAATCATCTAACCTGGCATTTACTACAGCTACCGCAGCTGGCGCAACTTCAATTCTCGTAGATGCATCCTTATTATCTGCTTTAATATTATTAGCCACTGGAGCAACAACCAAAGGAGTTATAACAGAAGAATTAGTAACTTGATTATGTAGACTAGCAAATGTCGCATCCGAATAAGGTAACTTTAACCCTATAGGCTCAGTTTTTACCTGATTTATGGTATTTGATAATTCTTCTGATGCTTCTTTAGAAGTAGTCAGTGTTGATTGTGGGAGGGCCGACAATATCGGTTGTACATGCTGCCGCTGAGAAGATGCATTAGTAGGTATCGACAGACTGATTCTCTGGCCAGGATTTATTGCACTAGGATTAGCAATTCCATTCCACTCTGCTAACTCCCTAAGATCAATACCATTATCAGCAGATATACTATACAACGTATCTCCACGTTTAACTATATAAAAAGATTCCTGGTTATTAGCATGAGCTACTGGTTGTTTAGTTTCACCTAAAACACGATCAACTACCGGTGCTGGAGGCAGCGTTGAACCACACCCAATAACAAGAAAAGAAATAACAACAATAATATATTTAACAGATGAATATAAATAAATGCCACAAAATGAGAATAACCACGTAATGTAATACTTTCTTATAGCTATATAATCCATTTTTACTCACCATTTCCCATCTATATACCCCTCTATTGCTACCTACTTATAACACCAGGCAACATTGGCACAAACTTTACTGACTCTAAAACAGTCTCCGTATAACCGTGAGATTTACGCTCAATAACACATAAATTTTGCTCTTGACTACCTTTAGGGAAAACTATTCTACCACCAATTTCTAACTGTTCTAGCAGTAGTGATGGGACATGAGTTGTCACCGCTGTCATAATAATACCACTAAACGGAGCTTCTTTAGCTAGACCTAGCAAGCCATCTGCATGTTTTAAAAAAACATTCTTAACTTGCAACTCATGCAGTCGTATACGTGTACGTGTTAACAATGGACCTATACGTTCAACAGAATAAACTTTACGTACAAATTGCGTAAGAACTGCTGTCTGATAACCACATCCTGTCCCTATTTCAAGTACTGTATCAAGATCATTTTTTGCACGCAGTAACTCACTCATACGTGCAACAATCCATGGACTTGAAATTGTTTGTCCAAAACTTATTGGTAATGAATTATCATCATATGCACGACTCGCTAGAGCCTCCTCAACAAATACATGGCGAGGAACAACACTCATAACATCCAATACCACTTCATCAGTAATACCCTGCGTACGCAAACGTTCAACCATTCGTATACGAGTACGCTGGGAAGTCATACCAATTCCAGCACGACTTACCATCACAAACAAGCCTTATTAAGAAAGTAAGCTAACAATCTAGCCACTCTTTTACCACTTCCAGCTTATCATATTGAGTTAGATCTATCTGTAATGGCGTAACAGACACCCTACCATTACTAACTGAGTAAAAGTCTGTTCCTTTGCCAGAATCTTGTGCTGCACCTGCCGCACCAACCCAATAAACTGTCTCACCACGTGGATTCTTTGCCTTAATCACAGTTTCAGCCTTATGACGACGGCCCAAGCGTGTTACATCAATACCCTGTAATTTAGCATACTTAATATCGGGAACATTAATATTCAGCAACAGAGGAGATTCGAATTTTTTCTGCATAAAACGTTGCACTATTTCTGCAGTAATATGCGAAGCGGTCAAAAAATTAGCATCCGAAACATCCGCAAGTGACACTGCCAAAGAAGGTATGCCCAACAAGAAACCTTCAGTCGCCGCAGCAACAGTTCCAGAATAGATCGTATCATCGCCCATATTAGCGCCATCATTAATACCAGAAATAACCATATCTGGAATAACATCCAACATACCAGTAACCGCCAAATGTACGCAATCAGTCGGAGTACCATTAACATAATAAAAACCATTATGTGCTTGGCGTAAAATAAGAGGACGGTCAAGTGTCAGTGAATTACTAGCACCACTACGATTTTGTTCTGGCGCAACAACAATAACATCCGCAATACGCGAAAGCGTTTTGGCAAGACAAACTAAACCAGGTGCAAAATATCCATCATCATTGCTAAGCAATATGCGCATTTAAAGAATCATTATTAATAAATAGTCACTAACCTTAAAGAAGTTATTATTTCACTCTCTTCAATACCTTCGCCAGTTTAGTTTTTACTGATTTCAGTAAAAACCGTGGGGTTTTAGTACATTTAAATAAGTATGTTATAAATCGTGAAGTTCTAATCTTTCACTTTGGCGAAGTATTGTCTTTTTTGAAAAAGTATTTAACTAAAAATGTCCCCTAGTTAAAATAATAACAAGACCCAATATCGAAATTACAGTCGATCAAACTGGTCGGGACGAGAGGATTTGAACCTCCGACCACTTGCACCCCATGCAAGTACGCTACCAAACTGCGCTACGCCCCGGAAGTCATATACCATATAAATGAATTAAGAGCTAAATTGGACACGTGAAATCAGTGTGTTATACGTACTGATAAATAGAATTAAAAACCTTCCGTTTACAACCCTTTGAATGACTGAAATTAAAAATTTTAGCCCTTAATTCACATTTAAGTTATTTTACAGCCAAACTATATTCATATACCCCGCAAACACACATGATATTTTTATAATCATTAAGTTATACAACCACACCGACAAGGCATACCATATCCAAGCTCAGATATAGTTGGAAGCTTAAATATCAACTAGCTGAAACCAAAATTAAACGGCACAAAAAACCGACTTAACAATTACATAACAACAAGTAATAGGAAATAATTCTTCTAACATTATTGTGTACTAGAAATCACCTGAGAAACATTTTATTTTCCAGAATAATTCTTTTCCACCATAGTTTTAAGTTTCTGGCTAGCATGGAAAGTTACAACCCGTCTTGCTGTAATTGGTATTTCCTGTCCAGTTTTTGGGTTTCTACCTGGACGCTCAGGCTTAGTGCGCAATTGGAAATTTCCAAAACCAGACAACTTTACACCTTCACCATTTTGCAATGCAGCCCTCACTTCTTCATAAAACGATTCAACCATACTTTTAGCTTCTCGTTTATTTAGCCCTAAATTTTCAAACAACAAATCTGCTAACTCAGCTTTTGTTAATGCCATACTCACTCCAATAGATTAATCATTTTTTAAAACAAAGATATAAAGCTTAAACAGATAAAATTAAATTTATCACCCACTAAAAATAGATGGGTCAGCGCGACTTATATACACATAAATAAAAACATATAGAATTAAAGTCACCGTAAAAAGACTGTAACTCTTACTAGATATCTGGAAAGACACAAGTACTCAATTAAAAACTAATGTTAGTTAAAGAAAAAAATCATATAACCAATCTACTACTACACAATTCCAACATTAATTTCGCAGTTTTGCTCCAAACTGACACTCTAAAATATTTATTAAATTTAAAATCACAGCATCAGCTTCTTGATCAGTTAGTGTCTTCTCAGTATCTTGTAATAATATTCTGAACGCAAGACTTTTTTCTCCCTCTTTCATACCTTTCCCACGATAAATATCAAATAAAGTAATCTCCGATACAATAGAAATTTTTTCTGCATTCATACATACTAATAACTCTTGCACACTAAATTGATTTGATACGATAATGCAAATATCTCTATGTATAGGTGGATACTTTGCAACTTCCTTCACAGTTGGTAAACTACATATTTCTAAGACATTCAAATCTAACTCAAATAAAACTACTGCTTTCGATAAACTATATTTCTTCTGCCAACGTGGGTGCAATTCACCAATCCATCCGACAGACTTGTCGCCAACAAAAACCTCCGCTGATTTACCCGGATGTAGCGCAGGATGCACAGTAACTTTACAATGAATTATAGACGGCCAACATAATGCTTCGACATCTGCTTTAATATCATAGAAATCAACATCTCTAGATACTTCCCCCCATTGTTCAGGTAATGCATCACCATAACAAAGACCTGCTAAATATTCATTCTCAATGTGTTTTTTATTATCTTTCGTAAAACAACGCCCCACCTCAAATAAACGCACTCTTGCTTGCTTACGGTTAAGATTAAATTGAAGGTTAGCAATCAACCCTCCAATCAAACTGCTACGCATAACACTCATCTGACTAGAAATTGGATTTTTTAAACTAATTGGAAATTTATTATCAGTGAAATCAGACTCCCATGTCGTATCCACAAAAGCATAGTTGATAACCTCCTGATAATCACAATCAGCCATAACATGTTGCAACTGTATCTTAGTACGCTTACTCTCAGATGCAGGTAACATAGTGAAACAAGCATTAGGTGAATGCGCAACAATGCGATCATAACCATAAATACGAGCTAGCTCTTCAATAAAGTCTTCTTCAATTGTAAGATCAAAACGATACGTTGGTGGTATAACATGAAAAGAACATTCATCTGATGAAAAATTAAACTGTAACCGTTCAAAAAGTATTTCAATCTGCTTCTTATCAATATCAATACCTAATACACGCTTCACACGATCTACTCGCACCTTAACCGACAAGCGTTGCGGTAACTTATTACGTGATTCGGTAATAGAGCCAGGTTTACCACCACAAATATCAATAATCAAATTTGTAGCATGTTCAAGAATATTTCGTGTCGAAGCAAAATCAACACCTCGCTCAAAACGATGTGACGAATCTGACCCAAACCCTAATCGAAATGATTTGCCAGTTATTACCGCTGGATTAAAGAAAGCACTTTCTAAAAAAACATCAATAGTACCAAGTACAACTCCGCTATCACTACCACCCATAATACCTGCCAATGCCAATGGGTTCTTTTCATCCGCAATTAACAACATATCAGGCTCTAGTTCCAATTGATGACCATTAAGCAATTCCAACTGTTCACCAGATCTTGCGTAACGTACTTGAATAGAACCTGCAATTTCTGATAGATCAAAGGCATGCATTGGCTGCCCCGTTTCTAACATCACATAATTGGTAACGTCCACCACCACATTAACCGTACGTACTCCACTACGCTCTAAACGCCTGCTAATCCAAGTAGGGGTTGGTA
>JAJFJL010000083.1 GCA_021774055.1 Nitrosomonas sp.
GGGGCTTATACACCACGCAATGAACATGTGGTTACCCAACACGAACCGTGGCATCACTACGCATCTGAATCGAGCAATTGATGCGACGGGACTTTCACCCGCAAGATTAAGGCCTTGTCGGCCGCTACCCTGACCCCATTGTTTTTTGGATCCAGCAGCATTTGAAAATTTTTCCCGGCGAGGAGGCTAAGCATGGCCGTGTTACCTACGATTAGCATGCGAACTATGCTCTTGAGCTTGGCACCTGCTGCAGAGGCGATATTCTTTAAGGCCTCCCCTATAGCATGCCTTACGAGGTTACTGATCTCCAATGCCTGTTCGCTGGATTCAATGGCATAGGTAAGCCTACTCAACACATCATTGCCGTATTTAGCTTGTGGATTGAGAATGGTGTGAATGGCAATCCGTTCCTGCCTATTTGTGTCCCATAGTGAAACACGTATTTGTGTTGTTCCCAAATCCACGGCGATAGCGTAGCTGGAGGACTCTTCCCTTAATGTAGTTGTTGAAGCAGTGGATTCAAGTGGCATACCCGTATCTTCCATTGTTCACGTCTGGTCTGGTGTCGTTAGTCTGTACTATTTGAATATACATCATAATTTAACGAGATACATAGATCATCTCGATCTTGGGGCTTCTTTTTGGGTACAGACACTCAGTATGAATAGGTTTCCATAACCGCAAGTATTTAGCTGCCCGATATCTTTTCAGATAATAAGAGTGAGCGTACGAAAAACATTATTACCATTTTGTAGCGAATATCGCTTCAATTTATGCAGGCATGGATAGTCCCTGCAAAACAATGCAGCATACGTATATACTTCGAACGGCCATAGTTTCGGATTTTATAGTGTGATAATTTTTATCAAGAACAAGGCGCTGAAACAAGCGCATAGCTAGCTATGTAATTGTTTCAGTAACACTGATATTGGCAAAAATGATCCACTAGAAATCCGAAACTATGGCCGTTCGAAGTATATCAATTAGTTACCGGAATTAGGTGCTACCAACAGGAATCGCCAAGAAAGTTGTTTTTGAGTTAGACCCATTGCCATAGCAGGTGTTTGGTGGTGCCACCTTTTTTGGAATAAATCACGCTTCTCCTGCTCAAGAGGAGTACGTAAGGAACGTACATTCGTCGGTAGTTATAGTCAAACAAATTGATCCAAAGTATATGATTAAACTTTTCCTTCTTTTGTTGGCATCAACTGCATTTTTTTGTAGGGACTATCCAAGAAAGATTTTACGTATTCGTCCGAACATAGGCAAATGGTTAAAATTCTTTAAATCTTCGTTGCCAATTGTGAGTTTAAAATGGCTGAGATAAAAAACTTCACTTGCCAAAGCGCATCGAGTTATTAGATGCGATTAGAGAGCTGTCAGGGTAAAATTTAGACGTTCCTTCTAACTAAAAAGGTATTCGTTGGGCCAAATTTCAAGTGCAGACTGCTTTTTTAACGAGACTGGTTGCTGTGTGGATTAATTGGCGCTTCATCATCCGCCATGACTAATGGTACAAAAGACACACCAAGAACAGATTCCGTATGGATTGCACCATTTTTAGATTTTGTTACCAGCATTAATTCCTGATACATATAGGGCAAGCCAAGTGGAATTACCATGCGAGCACCGGGTTTGAGTTGATCAACCAAACTTTGCGGAATATGTGTAGCAGCGGCTGTTACGACAATGGCGTCAAAAGGCGCTTTCTCCTTCCAACCATGATAACCGCTGCCACTGCGTACTTCGATATTTTCATAACCCAACGCCTTTAACCGTTGCCTGGCGGACTCAGCCAATTGGGGAATTCTCTCAATGGTAAAAACCTGCCGCACTAAGCGGGAAAGAACTGCTGCTTGATAGCCTGATCCCGTACCAATTTCCAACACGACACTCTCAGTCGTGATATCAACCAAGTCCGTCATTAATGCGACTATGAAAGGCTGCGAAATAGTTTGTCCATGACCGATTGGTAACGGGCCATTTTCAAATGCCAAGTCTATATAATCCTTGGAAACAAATTCTTCTCTGTCAACAGCTTGCATCGCCTGCATGACACGCTCGTCAAATGCCTCTCTTCCCGTGTATGAAGCAGTAAATTTCGCTTCCTGTCGGATCGTGTCTAGCATGCATTTCTGTTTATTATTCATAGCATTGCAAACAACTCTGGAATCATTGTACCTCCAAAAGCTATTCAATCAATCATTAAGCTCAAAGTTGGTGTTCGACAAAATTTCTGTATCAACCTTACCTTCAATGGCTATTTTTAACACAAAAGCCCTTTCGTCTTCCGGTAATTTACTTATTTTCTTTATAATTTTGAAAAACTGGGCCATATCGCCATTCTGTTGCGCTAGTAGCGCCTGAAATGCAGGTAGTAATTGTGTGTAGATGGAAACCTTTGCCAGTCGTGCATTGTTTAGCGCCTGCGCAAACCACGCATCATAGCTTTCAAATTCAATCTTAAGCGCCTTTAGTTGCGCGAAATCCTCACGTAAATCATCAAAAATACGCGCCTTAGCCGCGCGTTTCTCTGTGTCACTTCTGTCTGAGCTAAACAGCGCGTGTAGTCGCTCACGATGCTTGAGCACCAATTCTGTAAAAATAGTTCGCTTCTCCTGTCGTGCTTTAAATGCCGCTTGCTCTGAGGCCGAACCGTGGCTTTCAAACCAACGCCCAACCCCTTCATGTTCAACCGCAGTAGCAAAAGATTCGTTGAAAACACTGTCGCCAGGTACATAAACAACCTGGTGGGCCAATTCATGAAATATCAAACTAGCCAGTTCAATTTCGGAATAACCAATAAACGTATTAAGTACCGGATCGTTGAACCAGCCTAACGTAGAATAGGCACGAACCCCACCGACAACAACATCATAGCCTTCTTTTCTGAGTTTTTCTGCGTAATGTTCTGCTCTATCCTGCGAAAAGAAACCACGGTAGCTGACACAACCCGCTTTTATAAAGCACCATTTCTTTAACTCCAGGGAGAGCTCCGGCGCAGCAAACACATTCCACACAACATAAGGGCGCTGCAAATCAGCATAGCTCAAATAACTCTGATTATCCGGCAGCTTTAATTCGCGACTAGCAAATTCCCGCAACAAGACAACTTGGGACAGCGAATGTTTTAATTTTTGGTCAACACCGGGGTCAGCAATAACTGTGCTAATCGGCTGGCTTAGGCGCACAACTTCCATATGACCACTTATCGCTTGGGCATAATAAGGAATACTAACGCACCCTCCCAGCCAGATAACCTGAATCATAGCAATGACAAATTTAAATATGCGAGAAATTCGTAAATTCATACTGATTAATTATGCCAATGACGTAAATGCCGGTTAGGACGCCAATTCGCTGGCAATCACTTCGGCTTGTTTTTAAGGCCATTTCAGTCGCCAATAATCGCGTTCTAAACCACATGATTAACGTACTTCGATAGAATTCTATAGTACGCTATTGCTCCATTATTTACTATTGTGATGGTAAAGGGGAAAAATGAGTGAAATTATTATTTTGCAGGGTGATATAACCCAATTTGAAGGGGATGCCATTGTTAACGCGGCTAACACTTCGCTTTTGGGTGGTGGTGGAGTAGATGGAGCCATTCACCGCAGTGCAGGGCCTAAGCTTTTGGAAGAATGTCGCACCCTTGGCGGATGTAAAACTGGAGAGGCCAAGCTGACCAAGGGTCACAACCTTAAATGTAAATATATTATTCATACCGTTGGGCCTGTTTGGCATGGCGGTGGAGAAGGAGAAGCCGCTCTTCTCCAGTCTTGTTATGAAAATAGTCTTAAAATAGCGCAACAAAATAAGTGTCGTTCCATAGCCTTTCCGGCCATTAGCACGGGAATCTACGGTTATCCTAAGGAAGCAGCAGCAAAAATAGCTTGTACGATTTGTAAAGCGTTTTTAAATAAACTGACGCACCTTGAAACGATTTATTTTGTCTGCTTCGACCAAGAGACCTATGCTATCTATGAAAATATACAAAGGCAGTATGTTGAAAAAAGTTAGTTTTTATGTGACCGGGAATGTCCAAGGTGCCATGTTTAGGCAAACTTTTATTCGTGGCGCACAAAAAAGAAAAATAAAAGGTGGAGCCACTAATGACGCAAAAAACCATCACTTGGTTCGCTGTTCTCTTGAAGGAGAAGAATCTGTGATTGAGGAGATGATAAATAAACTTCGAGAAGGGAAACCCCTCAATTCCTGGAACGCCCAGGTAAATGAACTTCATTTCTACGATCACTTTATTGAATTTTCAGATCACCAGGTTACCATTGACAATGTTAATGATTATAACTGGTCACCTGAAGTTGATTTTTATCTTTAACTTATTCTTAAAATGTGAAAATATGGCAATATTTTTGGTCATCTATATTACTTGAACAAACTTAGGATAGATAAATCTTAAATAACAATCGAACCTGACCATAACACTGCTTCTTTAAGCTGTATCCACTTGATTTATAAAATATCACATGCCTCTTTTCTTGGCATTGTTAATAATGGACAGGGCTTAGGGCGACGCTTTACCGCACGAGGTTGATTTTTCCTTCTTTGCGTTACGATACCTATCGTAGTCATTGCATTGAGGCAACTTCTAGCGATATTCCTCCCACACAGTGTTTATTTAGTTGGCTTTTTTACCTTGATTGATTCGTTCTGCTAATACTTGGCTAACAGCTTTTCTGCACGACCCAGCGCTCAGTAGTTGTGTTATAAAAGCTTTTAACGTCACTAATGGGGTGAAAACTCGGTTCCTTTTACGAGCCGAGTCCTTAATAATTTGTTGCAAGCTATGTTTAGAAAATATTTCGGAAAAAGGCAGCTCAGGTAATTGTAAAATTGAATTCTTGAAGGATCTTATTTCTTTCCTGACGGATAGTTTTATATGATGGCTCATGGTTAGATTCCTGGCTCAGATTTGATTTTATCTGATTAAGGCTAAGACACCTGACTTTATTCTATTGTATCAACTTGATTTAATTATTATATTTCCTTGAATAAGAAGTATTCGTGTCAGGCTCGATTGGTTTTATACAAATCATTCATTAAACTCGTAGCGTAAATAACATTAAAATACGCTGAAATATCCAATGCCAAATTCACGACGCATCAGCAATGACTGCATCGTACTGTTCAAATATTTCAGTTTCATGACACCAGCATGAAATTAAATATAGTGGATTTCATTGAAATCGAATCCGAACACTGGATTCCCGCAACACACCCTGAGCGTCTCTGTAAATTGATTGACAAATGGATTATAAAAAATCATGGCATCATAGATAAGTGATGTTTATTTCGAAGTTCTGGGAAAGTTCCAGGAAAGTTCTAGGGACACATTACTTAATTATTCCCAGTAGAATTACTCTTGCCAGTCTTGTCATATAAGTAATTAAGTAAGTATCATTTCCCCATAACTGCAAGAACACAATAACCTACTAGACATAGGACAGAATTATCGTGAGAGAAGACGGCTGGAAAAGCTATTCCGATTTCAAGAAAAACAGTGAATTGACCGAGCATTACTATGATCTGGTCCGCACCATATTCGAGGCCGGTGTTGAGCGCGCCTGTGGGGAAGATCGAAAGGAAAACGTACTGGATCTCGGGTGCGGCAGCGGCGAATTGACCCGGCGGATTCGCGCATTCGCCCACCATGTTACCGGCGTCGATTCCTCACCGGGGCTGATCGAAAAGGCGTCGAGTGATCCGGACATGGACAACCTGACATTCGTTCTGGCCGATGTCCTTGACGACGCGGTGATTGGCGAATTGCCGTCAGGCGGCTTCGACCTGGTAACGGCGGCATGGCTGCACAATCATCTAGGAACGGAGGAGGAACAGCGCAGGCTGATGCAATCGATCCTGCGCCTCTTGAAGCCCGATGGTCGGTTCGTCTTTCTCTTTCCAGGGCTTGGCTTCACCACGCAGCAGGCCCAACTCTTTTTCACCCAGATCGGCTGGCACCAGGCATGGCTTGACGACAACGGTCTCCACAAACACGACGTATACCGCTTCGGCGAATCTCCCTGGCAGGAGCTGTGGGTCTGGCAACCCCTCTGGCTAGCCCGCCTGTACGCACCGTATTTCGAGATCAGTTTCCTCGACGTGAAGAGCCTGAGCATCGACCATGATGGATTGGGAAAGGAGCCCATGGAACCGCCCTTTGAAGTGATGATGGGGTGGCGCGGAAAGGGTAGTGTTGCTTGTGAAGCGACCTGACGTTCAAATGGGTACGAATGAAAAGTGCGCAAAAGGTGTCAGGTCCAACATTAATATATGTTGATTATGTTAGTCTTTAATCATTGTTGTAATGTTGAACATGACAACTTTCCATGTAGCATGTAGTACATGTTTAAATAATGGAGTGAAAATATATACTTTGGAAGTAATCAAATAAGAAAAAGTTACTGGCATATAGTCAGGCTAGCTTCTCCGCTTATTGCTGGATTAAAGCTGGCATCTTCACTTGCTCGACTGAGGAATTCACCACTCAATGTCGTTGCATCCAAAATTAGATGATAGGTGCCTGTCCATAAAATACCCCGTTCAGAATCCTCGGTTCCCGAAGCATTAAGCGAAATCTCGATCTTGTCATTCACAGTAGCTGCGGTTCCACTTACAAGCCGCACGCGGGTAACTGGTGGGAAGGTGATAAGGTTGAAACTCGCCGTTCCCAATACCGAATATTGTCCTCCCATGTCAGTAGCATAAAGCTTCAAGGTGGTCGAACTAACACCCACTAGACCGGAATCCAAAGACCAACAAAAAGGGGCTACTTCAGCTTTCGCCACCGAAGTCACATTTAAAATACAAATTAAAAGTATCTGACAGAAACTCTTCATTACTCCTCCTATATTGATACCAAGAATGTTACAAGAGAGAAACTCAATTAGTAGCAGAGCAGGATATGCAGCACTCCGCTTTTCAGTTTACACTTCCCACCACTGCTGTCCCGTTAACCCACAGTCAAGGCGGCCTGATTTGTCCATAATTAGCACAATAAGTTTACACATAACCAATTGAACCAAATGATAGAATCAGGTTATATTACATTGTAATACGACCTTCTAGCAAATCTAAAATTTATTCCGAGCCATGAGTTTGAGCACGGCTATGTAACTGTTTACATAATGTAGACGATGAGTATAAATACAAAGCTAATTGTTCAAGTTATTTCATGCGCGTTCTTTATTAGACTAAATCAAATTAAAGCCCTGCTTGCGTTACC
Organism: Nitrosomonas sp.; assembly: GCA_021774055.1. Lineage (GTDB taxonomy): Bacteria > Pseudomonadota > Gammaproteobacteria > Burkholderiales > Nitrosomonadaceae > Nitrosomonas. Next base: position 7,250 of record JAJFJL010000083.1, read on the forward strand.
ATCACATCAAATTCACCCAAGATGACAATATTTACACCGAATTCACCACCCACTGCAAAAACATGATTATCTTTCACGCCCATACAAACACCATTTTGATAACAGCGCGCATAAAATCCAAGTGCTATGAATGATGTTGCTGTATGGGGAAAAAATGATGAATAATTAGATTCTGCCCAATTAAATAATTCATCAGCTAACTCAATGTCAGTATTTGCTTGCAACACACGTCCAGCTACTGCTTGTTGAAAGTCCTCCAATACTAAGCCATGGTTAAACATTATCCACAATGTATCAGAAGGTACAGGGTAAGCATCAGTAATTAGCTGTAATTCAACCATATAAGCACCAATAGGTGCATCTGAGACACTTTCATCAGCCTCAATAATCCAGTCAAGGTGAGTATGCAGGGAACCATCTGACCTGACTTCACCGACAATTAGTGATGTAGCACTATCGGTGCCATCTCGGTTAAACAGGGTAAATCCTTCAGTAGTATTAGGAATGCAAAATACCTGCCCACAATCTTGATTAGGCAGCAAATCTAAGCCACCAGCCAAGCGAATTTGTATGCCTTCCGGTGCCAATGACCATTGACGTTTTTCTGCATCCCAATAACTTAAATGACCACTCGCTAGATATCGAACTCTATCTCCTGGTGTCATGTCTCCTTCAAGTCCTTCAAAACCCGGACTATCAATTGCGGTACGATCAGGAAAAATACTAAATTCTGATACATAAATTGGGGTACCAGTCAGTTGATCAACAGGCATTTGTCCAGCAGGCAAACCAAGGGTTTCTGGCCTTACTAGACTGCAGCCTTTTTCAGGACGACAAAAACTTGCTTGTATACGTTGGTCAACAATTTTTACTTCAATATGTTGATGTAATTCGCCAGCAAATAGCAGCATTGAATTCAATAAGAAAATTCCACTAAAAAAAATACTAGTAGCTATCTTGCATGGCTTAACAGAAGAATTTAACAGAATATTTGCAGATAAATTTTTAAGTAAGATAGTCATATTTAGAGTTAAATGTGAGTTGGTTGAGGTTGATTATAAAATGTATTTTATGATGCAGAACTACTATTAAATAGTCGCTAAAATGAAGCAGTCACTCCTACTAATGTGCTAAAACCTGCCTCAGGTGCAAAATTTCGTAAAAAAGAAGTAGAGTTTCTTATAGTGCTGTTAGTCATATTTGAGAGTTTAGCAAAAAGAAGGATTTTTCTATTATTAGACATTTTCCAATCGTAAGACAAATCAAGATCTAATCGATTGTAACTTGGGGTATCAGTTTCTAAAATTCCAGGTCTATTTTGCTCCAAGGCATGGGTATAACGTAATCCTCCTCGCCACTGCGCCCATTGAAAACCTATTTCACTTCCGAAGCGTAATGGTGGAAGTCTTGGAACATCTCCAAGAGTTTCGTTCTGAAACCAGCCACGTACGTAATCAGAGAATAGAGTTAAACGAAAGTTAACTGGTAAGCCTAAGCGAGGTTGAGCGGCGATCTCCGCTTCATAACCAGCAAAATTTGCGGTATTAGCCTCGTACCCAAAAACAGGTAAGCAATTTCTTAAATTGGCACAGGCCAGTTGAAAACGTGGTGGGTCAGGAGAGAGATTAAAGAATACCCCTTGATTTTCCAAATAGATAAAATCTTGTATTGATTTGTAATAGCCATTAGCATGAAAAGAAACTGGCTTAACAGTAAAGCGTAAACCTAATTCGTAGTGACTAGTTTGCTCAGCATCAAGATTGAGGCGACCGATTTCAAAACTACGTGTGGCAAAATGAGGTCCTGATGCAAAAAGCTCCTGCACGTCTGGTGCACGTTGGGCACGTTGCCAGCTTAAATACAATGAAGTTTTTGGCAGGACTTCATAATTCAAACTTGCAGCAAGTGAATAAGTTAGATAATTCAATGCATTTGGCAAAGGTAATGCTGCAGAAACTCCAGCTAATTGCAGCTCATTATTTTTGGGGGTGGTAGTTTGATGCTCAATACGAGCACCCATTTCAAAATCTAGGCGATCAGTAACGAATACAGTTTCAGTGAGAAAGAACCCCAATGAATCAACATTAGCAGAAGGAGTAAAAGTTTCTACCCCTGTCGCAGAAAAAGAACGATTCTGCCATTGCATGCCAAATGTACCATCAAGCCACTCTCCATATTGATGGTTCATTTCTAAGCGTGATTCCCATACAGAATTCTTAAAACGAGTCAGCGATGAACTTCTATCTGTCAGGCTCTTATCAAAGTCTCGGTGATCGTAGTCAATATAGCTTAGTTTCGCATTTATTTTAGGTAATGATGGCCAATAGGTTTTCCACACGCCATCTAAATCATAGCGGCGCTGAGCCATTTCAATCCTGATCGCTTCTGATCCGGTTCTTCCATCTTCGGAATGGCCTGGAACACCTGGAGGAATACCATAATTTCTGACCATTTGATGATAACTTCCGCCGATATGACCATGTTTGCCGATCATCGACATACCTACCGAACCACCCTGACTACTGGAATGGCTGTTTTGAATAACATTAGAACTATTGGTACTAGGTTCAACTTGGAATTGTTGGCGGATTGCTGCTTCGTCTAAAGCAGTCCCAGGAATATGAGTGTTATTTGAAGCACGTTTAAAATAATCTACATGCATCGCAAACATTCCCTTTCCTGCATCTAAACTAACCACCCCAGCTTTACCTGCAGAATTATGGTCGTAACGAAAATCTGTGCGACCAGAAACACCATTAAGTGGAATTTTTTCAGGTATCCGTTGATGCTTAATATCGACCATGCCACCAATTGCGTTACCACCATAACGTAGAGTAGATGGGCCTCTCAGTACAGTGATACTGTCGGCCAACATAGTTTCAAAAGCGACTGCAAGATCAGGACTTAAGGCAGAAAGATCATGTGCACCGATTCCATTTTGCATAATTCTTACTCTAGGGCCACTCATACCCCGGATTACTGGTTGGCCAACTCCAGGCCCATAGGATAAATTACTGACTCCTAACTCACGCTCCAATGTTTTACCAAGCGTATCACCTGTACGCATACGCAATTCTCTACCTTCTAGCTTCTGTACTGGATCAGCAGGAGCGGAACTAGCTTCAATAGTAATCATCTCGAATGTCACAGGTTGTTTCGGAATATCAGGTATAGAATGTTCACTACTAAGCTGATTTTTTGTTACTGGTTTTTTCTGTATAGTTTGATCATTTGCGAAGACAGGGCTTAAAAAGAAAACAATACAACCTAGCAGAAAAATATACCGCAAACACATTGATAACGTTAGCATTAAATGCCTGCCAGACCATAAAAAGTTTCTATTGAACCACGTTCAGTAATCCCACCTAAAATCCCACCAGCAGTATATAGTTTGCCACCTTTACTACCGACACAAATAGAATTGTCATAACAGCGAAGATAAAATCCAGAGATAAAACGACTTTCCGCAGGGTGTGGGAATAATTCCTGAAACTGTGTTTCTGCCCAATTAAATAAAATGTCCATACGATTGTAGTCGTTCAATCTAATTTCAGGCGCCACCTTTAAGCTTTGGGCAAGCGCCAAACGAGGAAAACTTGCTTGAGCATTAATATGAAAAACTAATGCGAATGGAACAGAAGGTTTGTGGAGAATACGTTCGCCTGAGTCGTCCAACCCTAAAACAGTAATGAAAACCATATAAGCGCCATCATCAGGTAAAGATCCATCGGCTTTTTGTATCCGAAAAACAGGGTGAGCTTCGAAGCTGCGGTTAGTTGCCAAGGTTGCAATAAATCCTTGCAGCCCATTTCCTTCTTTATCCGTCACTATATTTTCAGCCGCTAGCCGGCTGATTACTATCTGTTCTGCAAAACCTTCTTGCAACCATTGTGACTGCTCTTCTGACCATTTCAACAAGGTACTTTCTGTTTGATAACTTATTATGCCGCCTTGATCAAAACCTGACCCAGTAAACCCAGAGTCTCCCATCCGATAAGGGGTGAATGAGTCGGCAAAAGGTATCACAAATGCTTTCTGATCCTCACCCAGAACCCTTCCCTGACGTTGGATATCTATTTCAATTTTGCCATCAATCAGTGCAAACGCCATATTTGGCTCACCTTCATGAGCTGTACTCGTCACACTAAAAAAAAGTAAACACAACCCTGTAAAAAGTAAAATAAATTTATTCAATTTAATGCCCCGAAAATTTCCATAAAGAAGATTCATTTATATAGTTAAATAAATCTATTGTGGCCAAGATATAGGATGCTATTTGAATAAAGGATTAGTATCAATGTGACAAATTGTCGCAGTAGCGAATAGGATAAAAGTGACCAAAGTGGCTGACAAGTAGTCTAAATAGAGCTTGCGTAATTTGGAGCGCGTAGGCTGGGTTAGATTATTTAACGTAGTGAAATAACGTAACCCAGAATCTTGCTAGGCAACAGCTGGTTATATCTATTCATAATGAATGCTGGGTTACGTTTTTTTGCTGCCGTAAAAAATCTAACCCAGCCTACAGGTTGAATTGCATCCGTCAGGTGCTGGCATTGCCATGTACCCTGTATTTTTAGTTTGAATTACAGGATAGAAACAGAATAATCTAAAATATAAAATACAAGATCTGACCCCTATAGTTTTTTGACCCCTCAAGCGGCATTCTTCATTATCCAGTTTACATTTAAGGTAGGGTGCGTTTCACACACCAACGTTGCAAATGGTGCATTGAATGCACCCTACGTACAATTTTTGACATCAAAAGTGTAAACTACTTTGGTGTTGATATGAAGAATGTCCCTCAAGATTCTTGAAAAATATATATGACTCTCCTCTTTACCCCTGTTTATTGCTCTAACGTATTTTTTCTCTTCTGATTGCTAGCAAATATCAATATGCCAGCTAGCAGTAATATCAGCCCAGCAATTGTTTGTGACCACTGGTGACGAGTCACGTTGCGTTTAAGTGTGAGACTTGCGCCTTTATATCGCAGGTTAGCTTCTTTAAACTGATAAATAAATTGAACCTCTGTCGGAGTTTCAATTGTGTATGTTTGCAATGAAATGTAGTGCGTTTGATCACCAATTATTTTGTTGTCGTTATGAACCGATACGTGTCCATTTTCTACCCATAATAGCTCTCCTTCTCTGGTCTTGGCTGTAATCACATATTCTATGTGACGCTGAGCGGTACTAAGTACTTTTGCACCAAGATTCACTGCAATGAGTAATCGAAGAGGATTCATTGCTGGCTGCAAGCTAATAAACTCAGTGTGGCCATCTCGACTTTTCAAAGGAAATTCCTTTATATCATTGCCAGAGAAAAACATAGCCTGCGCACTCATGCCTAAAAGCAAAAGACCTATAATAATCAGTACAATAGCAGTCTTGGTTGGCTTCATAATCGTTTCCTTTTGGCAACTGTTTATCCCATGTTTTTTGAGGACATTTCTAAAAATTAAGATTGCTAAATAAGCCGATAATAAAAAATATTGATGCAGCATATTGCTGCTATAAAAGAGTATCGCCGTTATGTAGTTATTAAAACAATATTCATTGTCTCTACCATGTTGGTATGCACATCCCCCATTCGCTGCATTGTTGTAGATCGTTGATCCCTGCATTGCAAATTGGGTACGCATTAATGGAGAAGGATAGTATCCATTTTTTCGGCTCTTTTAATTCTTTTTTGCTGTAATCTCCAGTAGAACTTCCTCCGCCAGTGTTAATACCTCAGGCGCAGCACCAACCAGTGGCAACTTATGCTCAGCCGCATTAAGCGCTAAGGATTTAGGATTTAATAACACCCGAAACTATGGCATTAAAGGGGACAGCAACATAGTTCCATTGAGGTAAGAATTCATCAAATTGAATTCTCATGTTTTCTTTGAAATCATCCGCTACTTTGCGTACTGTTTTAGAGGTCCTGTCGAGAATACTCGTAAATATTTTTAGACCAGTAGATGTTTTAGTTTTAGCTATTAAATTACTGATTAATTCAACACTTTTAAAAATTACGCCTTTGCAAGCCCTTGTAACATGAGGAAATAAACGATACTCTATCGGGTTATACTTCGATGTATACGGTGGGTAATGGGCAATACGAATTTTAATATTTAATTCCTAAGGCAGCTTTACTAAATCCTCTTTAAAAATATAATTGACCCCTTATACAACGATTGACCATATTCTAACCACCATTGGCGGATACATTCGCATGCAAACTCAGAGGTGTCATGACTAATC
>JAJFJL010000084.1 GCA_021774055.1 Nitrosomonas sp.
CGAACTCGTACCGAATTATCGTCTTGACATGCAGCAAACATAACATTCTAATCAAAGAGTTAAAAAATATCTATTCGATAAACAGCTCATGAATATACTAGCATGTTGATGTTATTATAGATGGAGTGAGCGAATGTTTACGATGTCAGAACCATTTCGGTGATAAAAGTGTTTCTGTATCAATAGGTTGATAATTTATATGCGGTTGCCCTGTACGTTTGATAGCCAGTCCAACTTCAGGTATACAATTAGTTTATAATGATGGGGAGCGCTTATTTTCCCTACACGCTTTGGGGACTAGAAAAACTAATCCAATGGAAACCCATAACATGAGCAAAGAGACCTCAGTATTGCCAACACCTGATATGAAAACAGCGGAAACCTCAACTGGGCATAAAACCGTATCCACTAAAATCAAAGGCACTAAACTTACCCAGGAAGAGAAAATTCTCGGTAAAACCATAAAAAGAACCGTGCCTTTAAGCAGCGCAGAGCTTGCTGCGGTGAATACCAAGAAGGGGTTGCTTCAACTACTCAGCACTAAAAACGTCAATATTGAAAAAGTGCTAGCCAAACTGTGTTACGAGCAGGAGTTGGAAAAACTGCAAATGGAGCTAGTAAAGCTACAACGGTCCGTACAGCTGGAAGGTCGGCGTGTTGCAATTATTTTTGAGGGTCGTGATGCAGCGGGGAAAGGCGGCACCATTCGCCGTTTTATAGAGCACCTTAACCCTCGCAGCGCCCGTGTTGTGGCTTTGTCTAAGCCAACAGAAGTTCAGAAGGGCCAATGGTATTTTCAGCGCTACGCCGAACAATTGCCTAACCCCGGTGAAATCGTATTTTTCGATCGCAGTTGGTATAACCGATCAGTAGTGGAGCCAGTCATGGGCTTTTGCACCAAGAAACAATATCAAGTGTTCATGCGACAAGTGCCGGAATTTGAGCACATGCTTTACGAGGATAACCTTGAGTTGGTAAAATTTTGGTTCTCTATCTCCAAAGAAGTCCAGGCGGAACGCTTTGAATCCCGGCGTACCAATCCGCTTAAACATTGGAAGATCAGTCCGGTGGATGAGTTGGCTCAGGAACACTGGAACCTGTATACCAAACACAAGGAGGCGATGTTCAGTAAAACACACACCTCCTATAGCCCATGGGTAATTGTCAAAGCCAATGATAAGAAGATGGCGCGGGTGGAAAGCATGCGACATGTACTCTCAACCCTGGACTACAAAGGTAAGGATAAGCCGTATGCGCACCTGCCACCGGATCCGGATATCGTCCTGCGTTATCACCGCTCACAACTGAGTATCGATTGAATCAGAATTTAGCTTCTAAAACTTAATTCTGAGACTAGGAACTTGTCGGGATTCGTCACAAAAAGTGCCAAGTCCAATACAGCATATATTTACTGGCGCGTTAGGGCGCAATAACCGCAGGGTATTGCGCCGTTTTGTTGTCTATTGATAGCTATCTAGCTTAGCAGTGAATAAAATACGTGCAGTATAAAAATTCACGCAACACCCTTCCTGTCAATCAAACAAACAACTTCAGCGGCAATTCCTTCTTCTCTGCCAATAGCGCCAAGATGCTCTGCAGTTTTGGCTTTGATGTTAATGTTTTCAGTTGATGTGTTTAGGTCTTGAGCGATGTTGTTAATCATGCCTGCAATATGTGGTGCCATTTTAGGTGCTTGGGCAATAATGGTTGCGTCAATATTGATAATTAGGTAATTCTTTTTATTAACAAGTTGGTTAACTTCGCGTAATAATTTTCTGCTATCGATACCCGTAAAGCGTGGGTCAGTATCAGAAAAATGTTTACCAATGTCCCCCAGTGCTGCTGCGCCTAGTAATGCGTCACAAATTGCATGTAATAATACGTCTGCATCGGAGTGACCTAATAAACCCTTGTTATGCGGGATGGTGACGCCGCCAATAATTAAGTTACGTCCTTCGACAAGTTTATGTACATCACACCCTTGTCCAATTCTAAGTGAGGTCATTGTGTTGTGCCTTTTTCAGTATTAATTCTGCTAATAGTAAATCTTCAGGGTAGGTGACTTTTAAATTACTAGTGTCGCCAATGACTAGTTTAGGATGAAGACCTAGTGCCTCTACTGCGCTTGCATCGTCGGTAATTGTGGTGCTGTCTGTTTTGGATAAGGCTTGCGTAAGTAATTTATATTGAAACATCTGAGGTGTTTGTGCTTGCCATAAATTTTCTCTAGATGCTGTGCCGATAGATCTAGCATCATGGTTGCTATGTTTTAAGGTGTCCGCTACTGGAATTGCAAGTAAACCACCAACTTCATCATTTGTTAGTGTAGCTATTAATTTCTTAAGCTGGGTTGGTTGTAAGCAAGGGCGTGCAGCATCATGCACCAGGATCCAATCTTTTTCATCAACCGGTATGGTGTTAGGTAATGCTTTGAGTCCATTTAAAACACTTTCTGCGCGGGTTGCTCCACCACAGTTTAAAACTACTAATTTTTTAGCAAAAGCAGCCCAATCGTATTGTGACCAGATATTGTCGCTGGGGGATAGTACGATTACGATGTTAGTAATATGTTCAGAATAATAAAGTGTTTGTATGGCATGGTAAATCATTGGCTTGCCATTTAGTATTAAGTATTGTTTAGGTTGTGTGTTGCCAATGCGTGATCCAATGCCAGCTGCTGGTATTAGTGCAATAAATTTAGTCATTATATATTGTGCTATTTGTGAAAAATCAAGCTTATCATTGTTTTGTGTCAGGGATATATAATCGCTAATGTATGCGTGTAAACTATGTTTGGGTTGCGTTAAACAAATGTTCAGTATATTTAGTGTTAAACCTGAGCTGTTATTTTAAATTAAATCTAAAGCTTGCAAGTTCTCTTGTGTATGTTGTGAGAGTTTATTTGGGTAGCCTAAGTTAAATATGAATGGAAATTATGGAAGCGGAACAATTAAATAGTATTAGTAATAAACTTTCTGATTTAGAAAAACGTGCTAATGATTTGCGGAGGTTTCTTTGACTTTGATGCTAAGCAGACGCGATTAGCGGAAATTAATCGTTTGATAGAAGATCCAGATATTTGGAGTGATAATAAACGCGCCCAAGAATTAGGGCGGGAGAAGAAAAATTTGGAGCGTGCAGTTGTTACCTTGGAGCAAATGGGGCGGCAGCTGGAAGATACAAGTGAATTGCTTGTAATGATAAAAGAAGAAAGTGATGCGCAGGCATTAGAGGGCGTGATTGCTGAAGTTGAGCAGTTTGAAGAAACCATGCTGAATATGGAGTTTCGCCGTATGTTTTCAGATCCGATGGACCCGAATAATTGTTTTATTGATATTCAAGCTGGTTCTGGTGGTACGGAGGCGCAAGATTGGGCGGCGATGTTGCGGCGAATGTATTTGCGCTATTGTGAGCGTCATGATTATAACGTAGAGGTGCTAGAAGAGTCGCAGGGTGATGTTGCTGGAATTAAGAGTGTGAGCTTAAAAGTTTCCGGTGAATATGCTTATGGTTATTTGCGTACTGAAACTGGTATTCATCGCTTGGTGCGGAAATCTCCATTTGATTCTGGTAATCGTCGGCATACCTCTTTTGCAAGTTTATTTGTTTACCCTGAAGTAGATGAGACTATTGATATAGAAATAAATCCTGCAGATATCCGTGTCGATACTTTTCGAGCCTCTGGTGCTGGCGGTCAGCACATTAATAAAACAGATTCAGCAATACGAATTACACATATGCCAACAGATATTGTTGTGCAATGCCAGAGCGGTCGCTCGCAACATCGCAATCGAGCAGATGCAATGGCGATGTTGAAATCAAAGTTATACGAGGCGGAGTTGCGTAAACGTAACGAAGAAAAGCAATTAATAGAAGATGCCAAGACTGATATTGGTTGGGGTCATCAAATACGTTCATATGTTTTAGATCAGTCTCGGATTAAAGATCTGCGGACTAATTTAGAAACTGGTAACACACAGAGTGTATTAGATGGTGAATTAGATAATTTCATTGCAGCCAGCCTAAAGCAAGGCTTATGAATAATTAAATTTGACATGATATTTAGCTTTTACAGTAAGTTA
>JAJFJL010000085.1 GCA_021774055.1 Nitrosomonas sp.
AAATGCAGTAGGTATCATGTAATCAGGCAAACATGTTTTAAGCTGTGTTCTAATACCTGCAATACTTGGCACAGATTCTGTGCTTATCACATATGCCACTAATCGTTTATCCTCAGGATTGTCTTCACGAACTATCACAATAGCTTCTTTGATCTGTGTGTGTTGCAATAGGGCTGCTTCGACCTCACCCAGTTCAATGCGAAACCCTCTAATCTTTACTTGATGATCAGTACGGCTCAGATATTCAATATTTCCATCCGCACGATAACGTGCTAGATCTCCGGTACGGTAAAGTCGTTCACCAGGATGTGCGCTAAATGGATTTGGAATAAACCGTTCAGCTGTCAGTGCACTACGGTTTTGATAGCTACGAGCCAACCCTACACCTCCAATGTACAATTCTCCTGCAACCCCAATCGGCACAGGGTTAAGGTATGTGTCAAGTAGATAAATTTGTGTATTGGCAATAGGTAAACCAATAGGCACTATTGTATCGACATCATCTTGTTTACAAGACCACATGGTAGTAATAATTGAGGCCTCAACCGGTCCATATAAATTACCTAGTTGTACTGCCTGTAATTTATCAAAAAATCTTCTTTGTAATGTTTCTGGTAATGCTTCTCCAATACAAATCACATGTTGCAATGATCGACATGTAGCTATATCAGGTACATCAAGAAAGGCAGAAAGCATAGAAGGCACAAAATGTATAACCGTAATTTCATGTTGCTTAATTATTTCTGCAATATATACCCCATCTTTATGTGCATCAGGCGATGCAACTACTAGTTTCGCACCTGCTAATAAAGGGCAGAATAATTCCAATACAGAAACATCAAAGCTAAACGGTGTTTTCTGCAGCACGCGATCATGCTCATCTAACTGGTACTGCTGCTGCATCCACTCCAAACAATTAACCACACCTTGATGAGCCAGGCCAGATCCTTTTGGTTTTCCAGTCGACCCTGAAGTGTAAATAACATAGGCAAGATTCTGTGCCAGGTTGTGATTAATTAGATTATCTGCACTCCACTGAGCAATCGTTTCTTGTTCAGCTTCTATATTTATAATGTATGTGCTATCAGGTATGCTCTCACGAGTACTTTTATGAATCAGAACCATTGCAGGCAATGCATCTTCCAGCATAAATACAATCCGCTCCTGTGGATAACTAGGATCAATCGGCATATACGCACCACCTGCCTTAAGAATAGCCAGAATACCAACAATCATTTCTAATGAGCGTTCGACACAAATCCCAACCAATGTTTCAGGCCTAACACCATGCGCGCGCAGATGGTGTGCAAGTTGATTTGCCCGTGCGTTCAATTGTTTATAAGTCAGCTTCTGATTTTCAAATACTATTGCTATTACGTTTGGACTAGTTTCTACTTGTGTTTCAAATAACTGATGCAAACATACATCTTGTGAATATACTGTTTTAGTATTATTCCATTCTTGTAGCAACTGATTACGTTCCGAAACAGATAATATTTCGATAGCGCGAATAGCCTTGTCAGGTACTATTTCCATCGTATCTAGCAAATCTAGCAGTGCGGTATGCATGTATTGACAAATACTTTGTGGATTAATTGGTATTTGTGCTTGAGCAGTTAGCCGAAAACTTTCCCCGAAATCATCTATAGAAAATGTAATCGGATAATTGGTACGTTCTTCACCGCTTAATATTTCTACACCAGGCCACAAGGTTAAGTCATCATCCTCAGTCTTTTTGCTATACCTGTAGTTAAGTAATGCCGAAAACAGAGGTGTTTGTGCAGGAACAGAGCTACAGTGCTGTGCTAATGTAAGTGGCGCATTTTCATGTTGCATTAGTTCTGCAAGTAATTTATGCATCTGCCATATGGCTTCCTTTACCCCCATCTCATCAACTTTAATATGCACTGGAAGCGTATTAATAAATACTCCTAATGCTTGACCTGCCGTAGTACTGTCTTGCATTCGTCCAAATAATACAGTGCCAAATACTACATCTTTATTGGCAGAAATATGAGCCAGTACACATGCCCATGCTAAATGAAAAAAGCTTGCTGTATTAACTCCCAGCCCACGGACACATGCGTGAATACGTTGAATAAATTCCTCATCTAAATCAATAGATGCTTCACTAATATTTGAACCATCATTCTGCACGTCAAGTAGCCCAAACGGTGTTGTTGGTTCTGTTACGTTACCCAGTAATTCACGAAAGAATGCCTGATGTTCATCAGCTGTGATGCCAGTTTGTGTTTGTGCCACAAAGTTACGAAATGGAAGTGGTGTTAGAAGCTGCTCAAGTTGCCCAGATAAATGTACTTTAACCTCATCTAGTAGCATCTCTATCGCCATATGATCGACTGCTAGATGATGATTCAAGATCAATAGCAACCATCTTTTTTGCAATGCATCCCATGCAACACACCCATGCATTAATGGCGCTTGACGAATATCAAGGCGGAATTTTCGTGGATCATATTGATCTTGTAACTGTCTATAAGCATCGCCAAAACTTGTATTTATTGTTACCTCTGTAATAGATAAAGATACTTCTCGTTCTACAACTTGCACAGGTTCTGGTAAATTTTCCCAGATTATTGAGGTACGTAAAATATCATGTCGACTGATTACTGTTCGCAAAGCTTCTAGAAAATTTTCTAATCTTTCTTCAGTGTCAAAGGCTAATAACGAAGACTGTAGATAAGCGTCTCCTTCAGCATTTATAAGATGATGAAAAAGAATACCTTCTTGAAAAGGTGTTAAAGAATAAATATCCTGTATATTTTTCATGCCCCCAGATATTTGATCTGCAATAGTGTCTATTTCAGTTTGTTTAAGAGTTACTAATGGCAACATTTCTGGGGTAATAAATTCACAATGCACAGGAATACCATTTACAGGCACTTCGATAGTCTTTTCATTACTTAGCGTCGCAACAAATTCAATAAACCTTGGTGCAATAAACAAGTTCCGCACATTTGCGTGTAAACCTTTTTTATGCATTTGCTCTAGTAATTTTATTGCCAACAAAGAATGTCCGCCAAGCTCAAAAAAACTATCATAGATGCCCACGCGCTCAACGCCCAATACTTCAGCCCAAATATTGGCAATACTCTCCTCAGTTGGGTTGCGTGGTGCAGCATATTCATGCACAAACTGATTGCTTCTATCTGGAACTGGTAACGCTTTACGGTCTAACTTGCCATTTGAGGTTAAGGGCAAATTATCTAAAAATACAAATGTACTGGGTACCATGTAATCAGGCAAGCAGGTTTTAAGCTCTGTTTGAATATCTTCAATCTTTGCTGTGGTTTGGGTACTTACTAGATACGCCACCAATCGCTTATCTGTAAAATTATCTTCACGTACCATCACAACAGCTTCTTTTATTTGTGCATGCTGCAACAAGACTACTTCAATTTCTCCCAATTCAATACGAAACCCTCTAATCTTTACCTGATGGTCGGTACGCCCTAGATATTCAATATTTCCGTCCGCACGATAACGTGCTAAATCGCCAGTACGATAAAGTCGTTCACCAGGTTTTGTAACAAATGGATTAGGAATGAAACGTTCAGCTGTTAATGGACTATGATTCTGATAACCACGTGCAAGTCCCACACCTCCAATATACAATTCTCCTGTCACTCCCAGCGGTACCGGATTAAGATCGGCATCAAGCAAATAGATTTTGGTATTGGCAATCGGACGACCTATTGGAATTGTTGTATCAATCCCTGGTTTACATTCCCACATGGTGACATCAATGGATGCTTCTGTTGGCCCATATAAATTATGTAGTTGCGCCGGTAGTTTCTCAAAGAAATGTTCTTGTACATTTATAGGCAAAGCTTCACCACTACAAATTACATGTTTTAAAGACTGACATGCGGTTGTATCACAGCTATCAAGAAATACAGAAAGCATGGATGGAACAAAGTGCAACATAGTGATTTCATGTCGCTTGATCATCTCTACAATATGTGTAACATCTTTATGTGCAGCAGGAGGTGCAATTACCAGCCTTGCACCTGCTAATAAAGGCCACAGCAATTCCCATACAGAAACATCAAAACTAAACGGTGTTTTCTGAAGAATGCGATCATCTATTTCTAATTGATATTGTCTTTGCATCCACTCTAGACGATTAACAATACCTTGATGAGCTAATCCAGAGCCTTTTGGTTTGCCGGTTGAACCTGAGGTGTAAATTACATAAGCAAGGTTCTGTGGCATGTTGCTATGTCGCGGATTACCTGTACTCCATTGGTTAAGCACCTCCTGTTCTGCTGCTATATCAAACGTACATACAGCACTCCCAAGTTCTACTTCACTAGTAGCTTGATGAATAAGAATCATTGCAGGCTGCGCATCTTCCAGCATAAAGGCAATTCGTTCTTGTGGGTAATTAGGGTCAATCGGCAGATACGCGCCACCCGCTTTAAGAATTGCTAGAATAGCAATGATCATTTCTAAAGAACGTTCGACACAGATTCCAACCAATACTTCTGGCCCAACCCCCTGTGCACGTAGATAGTACGCAAGTTGATTCGATTTTGCATTTAGTTGTTGATAAGTCAACTGTTGCTCTTCAAATACTACAGCCATCATATTAGGGCTGTTTTCTACTTGTGCTTCAAATAATTGATGAATACATGCGTCCTGTGAATAGGGTGCTTCTGTTGCATTCCATTCCAGCAACAACTGTTTTTGATCAGAAGATGTTAAGCAACATAAGTCATGGAGATGTTTGTTTGGTGTAGATGTAATCGCCTCTAATAATTGCTCAAAGTGTCCCGCCATCCGTGCAATAGTTGATTCATCAAATAAGTCTGTGTTGTAATTAAATATAGCGTCTAGACCATCCGGCCTTTCAGTCATTTCTAAATCTAAATCAAACTTTACAGCACCAATATCCATCTCAACTGGGGTGATTTGTAGGCCATCAATATCAAGTAATGTATTCGGTGTGTTTTGCAAGGTGAACATTACTTGGAATAGTGGGCTATGACTCATATCCCTAGCAGGTGCTAACTCTTCAACCAATTTTTCAAATGGTAGATCCTGGTGTACTTGCGCACTTAAACAGACCTCCCTCACGCTTCTAAGTAGCTTTGTGAACACCGGATTACCAGAAAGATTTGTACGTAACACCAGTGTATTGATAAATAAACCGATTAAATTCTCAATCTCGACACGGTTACGATTAGCGATAGGCATGCCAACGCAGATATCCTCTTCACCGCTATAGCGAAAAAGTAGCAAATTGAAGCTGGCAAGTAACACCATAAATAAGGTTGCTTCTTCTTGCCGACTAAGCATTTTTAACTGTCTAGTAAGCGTTTGTGAAATACTAAAATGATAACTGGCACCTTGGTAACTTTGTAGTGTCGGCCGCACTCTATCGGTAGGCAATTCCAGTAGCGCCGGTGCACCAGCAAGCTGCTTTGTCCAGTAGTTAAGCTGTTGCGCTAGTCGCTCACCTTGTAACCACTTGCGCTGCCATGCCGCATAGTCAGCGTATTGAATGGTTAAATCAGCTAACGGGGAGGGGTCATCTGCTCTAAATGCCTCATAGAGAGCAACAAATTCCTTAACCAGAATTCCAGTAGACCAGCCATCTGAAATAATATGGTGTAGCGTAAAGAGTAGAATATGTTCTGCATCACTGTCAGGCGCTCCCAAATAAAGCAGAGTTGCACGAAGCAGTGGCCCTTGTGATAAATCAAACGGTCGTTGCGCTTCTTGTGCAAGATAACGTGAGATTTCTATTCTGCGCTCATTTTCTGCAACAGCACTTAAATCCACAACCGCCATGCCTAGATCCATCATAGGCGTAATGACTTGCATTGCTCCTACGCCTGACTGATGATTAAAACTAGTCCGTAATATTTCGTGACGACTAATAATTTTATTAATACTATTCCTTAATGCAATAGTATCTAACTCGCCGATTAATCGTATCGCACCTGATATGTTATAAAACGAACTGTTGGTTTCTAACTGATCCAAAAACCATAAACGTTCTTGGGCGTAAGATAAAGAAAGTGGCGCCTTTCTTGCTAGTGCAGTTATTGCTAATGATGGCAATCCTTGGTTTTTTAAACTTATTGACTCAATTGCAATTGCCAGTTCAGAAACAGTTGGTTTTTCAAATAAAATCACCAAGGGAATTTCAATTGGGTACGCCGCTTGTATGCGCGACACTACCTGCATTACCAGCAGCGAATGCCCTCCAAGTTCAAAGAAATTGTCATAAATTCCCACGCGCTCAAGTCCCAGTACTTCAGCCCAAATATTAGCCAGAGTTTGTTCAGTTAGATTGCGCGCTGCAACATAGTCGCGGGTAAGTTGATGGTTACCATCTGGAACTGGCAAAGCCTTGCGGTCTAGCTTGCCATTTGGAGTTAATGGTAGATGTTCTAAGAATACAAATGCCGTGGGTATCATGTAATCAGGCAAACGTGTTTTAAGCTGTATGCGGAGATC
>JAJFJL010000086.1 GCA_021774055.1 Nitrosomonas sp.
GCCAAATGTATCAGAGCTAATTATTCCTTCGTCAAGTATTTGTAATGCAGCATCTACGGTTACGATAACAGAACCTGCATTGCCGCTACTATTTGTTTTTGCATCACTAAAAATACCGGTAACGAAGTTGCCATCTTGACCATCAACTGTTAAATTACCTGCGGTGACAACTACATTGCCAGCATCCCCGATGCTGAATGTATCAGAGCTAATTATTCCTTCATTCCGTATCTGTAGCATTTTATTTGCGACAATAGTAACCGTACCCGCATTTCCAGTGCTAAATGTGTCGGAGCTAATTCTTCCGCCGTTGCTTATTTGTAATGATTCATTTGCTAGCACAGTAACTACACCTGCATTTCCACTACTATTTGTATTTGCATCACTAAAAATACCAGTAACAAAGTTACCACCTTGCTCATCAATTGTTAATTGTCCAGCGGTTATATTTACACTACCTGCATCACCACTACTAAAGGTGCTGGAATTAATTGTTCCGCCATTAAATATTTGCAGTTCCTCATTTGCTACTACAGTAACTGTACCTGCATTTCCACCACTATCTGTATTTGCATCACTAAAAATACCGGTAACAAAATTACCACCTTGACGATCAATGGTTAATTGTCCGGCAGTTATATCTACACTACCCGCATTTCCATTACTAAATGTACTGGAGTTAATCACGCTTCCATTACGTATTTGCAGTGATTCATTTACGGTTACTGCAACAATTCCGGCATTTCCACTACTACCAGTATTTGCATTACTAGAAATTCCGGTAACAAAGTCACTATCTTGACGATCAAGTATTAATTGTCCTGCAGTTACCGCTACATTACCAGCATCACCAATACCAAACGTGTTGGAGCTAATTCTTCCGCCGTTGCTTATTTGTAATGATTCATTTGCTAGCACAGTAACTGCACCTGCATTTCCACTACTACCTGGGTTTGCATCACTAAAAATACCAGTAACAAAGTCACTGTCTTGACGATCAATTATTAATTGCCCAGCGGTTATCTGCACACTACCTGCATTACCGCTACTAAATGTGATGGAGCTAATTCTTCCGCCGTTGCTTATTTGTAATGATTCATTTGCTAGCACAGTAACTGCACCTGCATTTCCACTACTACCTGGATTTGCATCACTAAAAATACCAGTAACAAAGTCACTGTCTTGACGATCAAGTATTAATTGTTTAGCTGTGATATCCACACTACCCGCATTACCACTACTAAATGTACTGGAGTTAATCACACTTCCATTACGTATTTGCAGTGATTCATTTACGCTTACTGCAACAATGCCCGCATTTCCACTACTACCAGTATTTGCATTACTAAAAATTCCGGTAACAAAGTCACTATCTTGACGATCAAGTATTAATTGTCCTGTGGTTACATTTACATTACCAGCATCACCAATACCAAACGTGTTGGAGCTGATTGTTCCTCCATTGAATATTTGTAATGCTTCTTTTACTGCTACAGTAACAGTGCCAGCATTGCCACTATTACTTGAACCTGCATCACTAAAAATACCAGTAACAAAGTCACTGTCTTGACGATCAATTATTAATTGTTTAGCTGTGATATCAACACTACCCGCATTACCACTACTAAATGTACTGGTGTTAATTACACCTCCATTACGTACTTGTAATGTTTCACTTACGGTTACTGCAATAATACCTGCATCTCCACTACTGTCTGTGTTTGCATTACTAAAAATACCAGTAATAAAGTTACCACCTTGACGATCAATCGTTAAATGTCCTGCTGTTACCACAACATTACCGGCATTACCGATACCAAATGTATCTGAACTGATTATTCCTCCGTCGAATATTTGTAATGCTTCATTTACATCTACTACAACGTTACCCGCATTCCCTTCACTACCAAAGAGTGCCTCACTAAAAATGCCAGTAAACAAACCGCTACCTTGCTCATCAATTGTTAATTGTCCAGCGGTTATATTTACACTGCCGGCATCACCACTACTAAAGGTGCTGGAATTAATTGTTCCGCCATTAAATATTTGCAGCTCCTCATTTGCTACTACAGTAACTGTACCTGCATTTCCACCACTATCTGTATTTGCATCACTAAAAATACCGGTAACAAAATTACCACCTTGACGATCAATGGTTAATTGTCCCGCAGTTATGTCCACACTACCCGCATTTCCACTACTAAATGTACTGGAGTTAATCACACTTCCATTACGTATTTGTAGTGATTCATTTACGGTTACTGCAACAATGCCGGCATTCCCACTACTACCAGTATTTGCATTACTAAAAATACCGGTAACAAAGTCACTATCTTGACGATCAAGTATTAATTGTCCTGCGGTTACATTTACATTACCAGCATCACCAATACCAAACGTGTCAGAGCTGATTGTTCCTCCGTTGAATATTTGTAACGCTTCTTTTACTGCTACAGTAACAGTGCCCGCATTGCCACTATTGCTTGAACCTGCATCACTAAAAATACCGGTAACAAAGTCATCACCTTGACCATCAATCATTAATTGTCCAGTTGCTATACCTACACCACCCGCATTTCCACTGCTAAATGTATTGGAACTAATTGTTCCTCCATTGAATATTTGTAGCGCTTCATTTACAACCACCATCACGTTACCCGCATTTCCATCACTACTAGAAAGCGCCTCACTAAAAATACCGGTAAACAAACCACTACCTTGATCATCAATCGATAATTTTCCGGCGGTTATATTTACACTACCTGCATCACCACTACTGGACGTATCGGAGCTAATTATTCCGCCATTAAATATTTGCAGCTCCTCATTTGCTACTACAGTAACTGTACCTGCATTTCCACCACTACCTATATTTGCATTACTAAAAATACCGGTAATAAAATTACTACCTTGGCGATCAAGTATTAACTGCCTAGCGGCTATATCCACACTGCCTGCATCACCACTACTAAATGTGCTGGAATTAATTATTCCTCCATTAACTATTTGTAATGCATCGGTTACGGTTACTGCAACAATGCCTGCATTTCCGCTACTATTTGTATTCGCATTACTGAAAATGCCGGTAACAAAGTCACTATCTTGACGATCAAGTATTAACTGTCTAGCTGTTATATCTACACTACCCGCATTTCCACTACTAAAGGTACTGGAATTAATTGTTCCTCCATTAACTATTTGTAGTGCATCGGTTACGGTTACCGCAACAATACCGGCATTCCCACTACTGTTTGTATTTGCATCACTAAAAATACCAGTAACAAAATCACCATCTTGACGATCAATAACTAACTGTCCTGCAGTTATATTCACACTACCCGCATTTCCACTGCTAAATGTACTGGTGTTAATTGCACCCCCATTGCGTATTTGTAGTAATTCATTCACGGTTACTGCAACAATACCGGCATTCCCACTACTGTTTGTATTTGCATCATTAAAAATACCAGTAACAAAATCACTACCTTGACGATCAATCGTTAGTTGTTCCGTCGTTACCAACACATTGCCGGCATCGCCAATACTAAACGTGCCGGAGCTAACTGTTCCTCCACTAAGCATCTGTAATTCTTCATTTACTGTTACACTAACTGTACCGGCATTCCCACTACTATTGGTACTTGCATCACTTGAAATACCTGTAATAAAGTCACTGCCTTGACCATTAATAGTCAACTGACCTGCTGTCATATCCACTATGCCAGCATTCCCACTACCAAATGTATTGGAGCTAATTGTTCCCCCGTTAAGTATTTGTAATGCTTCATTTACAGTTATTGTAAGGTTACCCGCATTTCCATCACTCCCTAAGAGTGCCTCACTAGCAATACCAGTAAAGAAACCACTGTCTTGACTATTAATCGTTAATTGTTCCGCAGTTATCACCACACCACCAGCATCGCCGCCGCTAGATGTATCAGAGCTAATTATTCCACCATCGAATATTTGTAACGCTTCATTCACCGTTACAGTAACCGTACCTGCATCTCCATCGCTATCGAATTCTGCACTACTAGCAATACCTGTAACAAAGTCACTACCTTGACCATCAACAGTTAATTGTTTAGCCGCTATCGTCACGCCACCGGCATCACCACTGCCAAATGTGCTAGAGCTAATTATGCTTCCATTAAGTATTTGTAATGTATTGTTCGCTGCTACGGTAACCGTGCCCGCATTACCTTGAGATGCCAGGTTATTTGTTAGTATTGAATTATTTAATAATAATGAATCTACATAGATACCTAAACCATCTTCAATGCCCATTGATTGAATACCAAGATTATCTGTAAATAATTGACTATTCTGAACAGTTGTTATTCCTGCTTGTATTGCTAATCGACCTAAACCATTACCTGATACGTCAATTAAACTATTATTAATTGATAGTTCTCCACCTGTTACCTTGGGTGCTAAACTAGTTGTTAATATTGTTTGTGGCGTTGCTGAATCAACAGCGGTTAAACTCAAATGTATCCCAGGTTCTGTACTAGAGTCTGCTTGTTCTACAAAAATTATTGCTGATTGAACCTCACCATTGTCTTGCTCAATACCTGTAACTAACAAACTATTACCACTAAGTGATACATCAGTACCTGGTTTAAACGCCAACTGACCACCAATAATCTGTAAACTACCTGTTTGCCCTGAAACAAAACCAAACCCTTCAGGCTCAGCCACCGTCAAAGTACTGGCTTCAGGATTTGTTGCACTAAAGCTAGAACCATCCGCAAAGATCAATTCTCCCGCGGTACTAACATGAAATGCTGTAGGCACATCAACTTGTGCATTTTCACTAAAAGTTACCCCAGCTGGATTAATAAAATAGAAGTCTGCGGATCCTACTTGAGATCTAAGAATGCCGTTGATAATAGATTGGTTACCACCGGTTACCCGGCTAATAACATTTTGAATTGAGTTGTCACCAGTAAATATCGCACCTTCACCGGCTTCAAGATTGAATTGTTGGAAGCTATGAAATAGATTACTACCTCTTAAACTACCTAATTCCTGAGAAATGCTGAATTGCCCATCGTTTGCAATTAAGGTTTGAGCAGAACCAACACTGCCGTCAGTGCTGATTTCAGCAACTGCATGATGTTGTAAAAGCATTAGAATAACTATTGATAGTTTATTAAGTCTCATGTTACCAATGACGAATCAAAATTAATAGAAATAGAACTTGGATCCTACAAGTGATCATGCTTGTAAGTATGGTCTATCTACAATATGGATTTTAATTTCATATGTATAATATTTAAATTAACCATACTATCTTTTGGATCATTCTGAATAAATTATTTTCTTATTAATTAATCTGTCCGTATGTGGTGTATTTATGTGACTCTGTTTAGGATCAGTACCAAGATCATTATAACGATCAATTTGTAGATAGTTTTCTCCATGTTGAAATACCGGCGTACCACCACGACCCAAATTTCTTAAGCTATTTTCACGGATACTGGCGCAGGGGTCTTGACCAATATGTTCTGTGTCTAAATCAGGAGTATCTACATTAGTTAGTATGCCAACAATGTTGAGCTCAGGACTGGTGATATTAATCGTACCACTGACACCGTCAGGTGATGCGGCTTGAATCACATTAAAATTAGTTTGTTCTCTATTAAAGGTTAACGGTTCTAGACCACCGATTTCTCGACTATCACCACTGGTGATTAGTTGTTCTACATTTTTTAAGTCAATATCGCCGCCACTAGCATTATCAGCCTCTGTATTTGCTTGAATAAATCCAGTATCTAACACCAGTACTGGTGCGTCTATCCTAATGTCGCCACCATTATCACCAGCTTCACCAAATACTGATGTTGTTAGTTGACTACGTTTTAGCTGCATTAGATTATTAGCATTGATTTCAATTGAACCACCGCTACCATTAACAGCAGAGGTGGTAACCTGACTATCTGAAACAACTAAATTACCAGCTACTTTAATTTCAATTGGAGCGGCATCAGTCTCACCAATAGCATCTGCTGAAATTCCACTATTTTGTTTTAATTGTAGGTCTATTGTGTCGATTATGATTTTTGGTGGTGTTGTATCAGAATTTGTATTAGTCACTAGTACATTGCTCAAAGACACAATACTAATACCGCCTTCTTTTAATATAATTTGTCCTGGCACAGTCACGGCGACACTACCGGTATTTCCACCATTAGCAGATTCCACATCACTGGTAATACCGGTAAAAAGATTGCTATCCTGACCATCAACCACCAATTGTCCAGCGGTTATTGCCACGCTACCTGCATCACCACTACTAAATGAGGTGGAGCTGATTATCCCACCATTAACTATTTGTAAATTTCCATTTATTGTTACGGTAACGCTGCCTGCATTATCATCGGCACCAAATTCTGTGTCGCTAGAAATACCGGTAACCAGGTTGCTACCTTGACGGTCAATTGTTAATTGCTCTGCGGTTATTGCTACATCACCAAGATTACCGTCGGAGTTGATTCTTCCTCCATTGATTAATTCTAGTGCACCCGTTACCGTTACCGTAACGGTACCTGCATTTCCACCGTTGGCAGATTCTACATCGCTAGAAATACCGGTAAAAGAATCACTACCTCTGCCATCAACTATTAACTGTCTTGCGGTTATCGCCACGTTACCAGAATCACCGTTACTAAATGAGGCCGAGCTAATTACTCCTCCATTAACTATTTGTAATAATCCATTTATTGCTACGTCAACCTTGCCCGCATTATCATGGCTACCAAACTCTGTATCGCTAGAAATACCAGTAATCAAGTTGCTATCTTGATGGTCAATAATTAATTGTTCTGCAGTTATTGCGACATCACCAAGATTGCCGTCAGAGTTAATTCTTCCTCCATTGATTAATTGTAATGTGTCTTTTACTGTTACAGTAACTATGCCTGCATTTCCACCATTAGCAGATTCTACATCGCTGGAAATACCGGTAAAAGAATCACTACCTTGGCCATCGACTGTTAATTGTCCCGCGCTTACCCCTACATCACCAGCTTTACCGTTACTAAATGAAATTGAGCTAATTATTCCTCCATCAGATATTTGTAGAGCTTCATTTACTGTCACGCTAACAGTTCCTGCATCTCCACTGCTATCAGGTTCTGCATCGCTTAAAATACCAGTAACCAAGTCACTACCTTGATGATCAAGCATTAATTGTCTCGCGGTTATCACTATATTACCGGCATCACCACTACCAAGTGTAGAGGAACTAATTGCTCCGCCATTAACTATTTGTAATACATCATCTACCGTTACAGTAATACTACCGGCATTGCCATCACCACCAGATTGTGCGCTACTAACAATACCAGTAAAAGAATCACTACCCCTACCATCAAGCGTTAATTGCTCTGCTATTATCGCCACGCTACCAGCATGATCATTGTTAAATGTGTCCGAGCTAATTGTTGCACCATTAAGTATTTGTAGTGCTCCATTTATAGTTATAGTGACCGTACCCGCATTGCCATCATCACCAGATTCTGTATCACTAGAAATGCCTGTGACTAAAGCATTACCTTGACGATTAAGCGTTAATTGTCCAGCTGCTATCACTACACTACCAGTATCGCCATCAGCATTAATTTTTCCGCCATTGAGTACCTGTAATAGTTCATTCGCTACAATAGAAATAACTCCAGCATTGCCACTAGAATTAAGTTCTGCATCGCTAGAAATACCGGTAAATGAGTCATTACCTTGGCCGTCAACAGTTAATTGTTTTGCATTTATCAGTATATTGCCGGCATTACCGTTACCAAATGTATCCGCACTAACTATTCCTCCATTAAGTATCTGGAAGGCTTCTTTTACCACCAGTGTAATCATTCCGGCGTTTCCACCGCTATCTGGTTTTGCATCGCTAGAAATACCAGTAACCAAGTTACTATCTTGACGATCAAGTGTTAATTGTTGCGCTGTTATCGCTACATTACCAGCCTCACCATTACCAAATGTGGCAGCGCTAATTGTTCCACCGTTAAGGATTTGTAATCCATTATTCACGGTTACTAAAACATTGCCGGAACTACCTTGAGAAATAGCATTATTTGTCAATAACGTCTGGTCTAATAACAATGAATCCACGTAAACATCCACGCCATCTTCTAGCGCCATGGATTGAATGCCAGTATTGTTCGCAGATAACTGACTATTATATGCAGTCAGCATGCCGGCGCGTATTGCCAATCGACCTAACCCATTGCCAGACAAATCAATATTACTATTATTAATTAACAGTTCTCCACCTGTTGCTGTGGCTGCCAGACCAGTTATCGGTATTATTTGTGTTGTTGCAGAATCAACAGCGGTTAAGTTTAAACGTATCCCTGATTCTGTACTAGGGTCTGCTTGTTCTACAAAAATTGCTGTTGGTTGAATATCACCATTTTCCTGTTCCACACCAGCAATCGACAAACTATTCGTACTAAGTGATACATCAGTTCCTGGTTTAAACGCCAACTGACTCCCAATAATCTGTAAACTGCCTGTTTGCCCTGCGATAAATCCAAAACCTTCAGGCTCGGCAACCGTTAAGGTGCTAGCTTCAGGATTTATCGCACTAAAACTAGACCCATCCGCAAAGACCAATTCGCCTGCGCTACTAACATGAAATGCTGCGGGAACATCAACTTGTGCATTTTCACTAAAAGTTACCCCGGCGGGGTTGATGAAATAGAAATCGGCTGACCCTACTTGAGATCTAAGAATTCCATTGATGATTGATTCATTACCACCGGTTACCCGGCTAATAACATTTTGAATTGAATTGTCACCGGTAAAGGTTGCGCTTTCACCTGCTTCAATATTGAATTGTTGGAAACTATGGAATAGATTGCTGCCTCTTAAGCTACCTAATTCTTGACCAATACTAAATTGCCCATCGTTTGTAGTTAATATTTGAGCAGAACCAACACTACCATCAGTACTAATTTCAGCAAATGCATACTGATGTAGAAGTATTAAAATGATGATTGATATTTTATTAAATCTCATCTTGCCAATAACTAAATTAACTTAAGTCTGAAATAAGAGAAGGTAGTGATTTGTCATTATTTTTCGAGTGCAAGCTTGCCTGAAAGTGTACCATTCCGTTATTCCTGAATGCTTTTATCAGGAATAACGTCGTATCAAGTACGGGGCAGACTTTGAATATGAACATAAATTATGTGCTAGTTGCCTAATTTATTCCATGCACTTTCCTTAGGAACGTGCATAAAATAACTTGAGCATCTAGCTTTGTCTTTATGTTCATCTTCTGCATTATGTAAACAGTTACATAGCCGTGCTATGCGCCTGTTTACACGCTTTGAATATGAGCATAAATCCTGTGCTAGTTGCTCAAGTTATTTCATGCGCGTCCCTTAGGTGGAGTGACGAACTTTGATTAAACTTTAGGCGACAACTATCTTAACATTCGTCGGAATGCATAGGCTTAGGGAGGAGGAAATAATAAATCATCCATTTAGACTTGCCCTTTTACTCTGATTCTTCGTTGTCCCTCCGGTTACATAGAATGACTATGCGCCCTGCAGGCCGCCTCAAATCAGAGCAAAATGACTTCGCCTAAATTGGATGATTTATTATTTCCTCCTCCCTTACCCAAAGCTACACACTGCTGCTAACATCTATTTATTTGTAGGATTTCCACTTCACATTATTAGTTGTCGACATCTTTAAGAAATGATCTCGCCCCACCGGCTTACTGAACAAATACCCTTGCATTGTATAACACAGTACATTTTGGAGAAAATTCACCTGGTACTCAGTTTCTACACCTTCCACAACAAGATTTAAACCAAGCCCCTTAGCCATATAAATTATTGCCATTACAATTGTATATTCATTATTATGTTCAGTAATTTCATGGATAAAGGATTGGTCGATCTTAAGTGTGGTAATTGGAAAACTATTCAAATAAGACAAAGATGAGTAGCCAACACCAAAATCATCAATGGCAATTTTTACCCCTAATTGACAAAGCTTATTCAGCTGCTTAATTACATGTTGTGGACTACGAATACTTACGTTTTCAGTGATTTCTATTTCAATTTGGGAAGGAGGTATTTGATAGGCACTTAATGTATCTTTTATTTTTTTAACAAAATCACATCGATCCAAATATATTGGGGAGAAATTGATTGCAACTTGCGGAATTTTAAATCCAATATTATTAAAATAATGCAAATCATTGCATATCGCATCAATAGACCAGTCCGTAATTGGTATTATTAATCCACTTTCTTCAACAAATGGCATGAATTTTCCTGCGGCTATCAACCCTCTCTCGGGGTGATTCCAGCGAATTAGTGCCTCTGCGCCAACAATCAGTCCACTTTGCACATCTATCTGCGGCTGGTAATACATTTCAAACTCATTTTTTTCCAATGCGTTACGCAGCTCTTGACTCTGGTTAATTTTATTAATTGACTCATTACGCATTGATTTATCGTAGAAACCAAAACCATTTTTACCGGCTGACTTGACTTGATACATTGCTGAGTCAGCATTGTTTATTAATTCACCTAACGTTTCCCCATGTTCAGGATAAAACGCAACACCAATGCTTGCTGAAATATTTACTTCTGTACTACCAAGATGAAAAGATTTATTCAAACTTTCTAAAAACTTTCCAGCAATTACTGATGCATCTTCTTGTTTACATAAATCAGGTATAAGCAAGATAAATTCATCACCGCCTAATCTTACCAGCAAGTCATTTTCCCTTTTAGCACTCTTCATACGATTTGAAGCTAACTGTAGCAATTTATCGCCGATTTTATGACCAAACGCATCATTTATTAATTTAAATTGATCAAAATCAATAAAAAATAATGCTATATTCTTACCGCTGTTTTCAACTTCAGCTACTACCAATTCAAAGCTGCTCTGGAGCAAGCTTCTATTTGGAAGACCTGTCAAAAAATCATGTTTTGCTTGATGAGAAAGTAGCGCCTCAGTATTCTTTTGTATCGTAATGTCACGCATAATTCCAAGAGTTCCAACGTGCTTTTTTACTTTGTCGCTTTCATGTTGTGAATATATACCTGTTGCGTTACACGAAACATGAACATAAGAATTTATGACACCATTATCATGATACCTTTTCATGGGGCTTACTTGTTTTACACGAAATTCCACATTATCTAGTGCACATTCTTCCATACGACGTTCGCTAAATGCATAAACTGCATCAGCCATATCATGCTCATGAATAATCGCTGAAAAATGAGAACCAATTAGTTCTTGAGAACAAAGGCCAAGTAACTCCTGACATCTGTCATTAACATATACTAATATACCTTCAGCATTGAGTATATAAATAGAATCTGGTAACGTATTAATAAGAAAACGATAAAATCCTTCAGAGCTTTCTAAAAGCCATAGTTCATAGCGTTTCTTAATTTCAGCTTGTCGCTGTTTTATAATTTCTTCAGTAAGGTTAATTAACGCTTCATACGAATAAGGTTTACGCAAGTAACCAGATATTTTATATTTTAATACTTCAATTGCTACATCAATATCATCACATCCGCTAATAATAATAACGTTAACATCAATATTATTTTCTTTAATGAAATCCATAACAGCATAACCGTTCATTTCTGGCATCATTAAATCAAGTAATACGATATCAAATTGTTTATTAGTTAATTGTTCAATCGCTTCGCAACCTTTAGTTGCGGTTGCCAAGTTATAATTATTACCCTTGAGCAATTCGGAAAGGCTATTTAATAATCGAGGTTCATCATCAACCAGTAATAAACTTGGCATGTGTTTATTGCAGTTGATTGGTAACGGGTTAAGCTTGCCCAATATAAGTTGAAGTGAAGCAGAATCAAGGAATATTTTTTCATTCATATTATGTTTTAAACTACTAAAGCTCCTGAATTATGGTCGAATAGTTCATATACTGAATTTATTATAAGAATCTTCGTAATAATGTTATTTTTTCGAAATTTTACATGATTTTTTCAATAAAACTTCGGTATTAGCTATAGGTAACCATACTAAACCGTATACAGTACAGGTGAGTGTCTTTTATCACAAAATATCCTTGTTTAATTAATCGTGAGTCCGATGAACAGGAAACAACATTTCAAATACAACCCCTTTTTTATGATTGCGACAGCT
>JAJFJL010000087.1 GCA_021774055.1 Nitrosomonas sp.
TTGAAAATATTTTTGCAAGGCTTAAACATTTCAGAGCTATTGCTACACGATATGACAAACTAAAGCGAAATTTTAAAGGATCTGTAGCCTTGGTTTGTGCGCTCTTATGGTTGCCTATGTGAAACGGCAACAGCCCCTAATTGTTTCTACTTCTGGAAAAAATATAATATCGGAAAAATCAGCAATATTTTGAGGAACTCTTTTTTGAAGATGAGCTACTCTTTCTTTATTGGGGCAAACCAAAAATGTACGAGTTTCCTCAATCCTCAAGTTATCATTCAGTACTTTTTGTTTATAAAAGTCATCACCAATAGATTTAAGACCGCTTCCCCAGTTTACTGTCGATGTGGTTTTTAACTGGAAATGATGTTGAATATTATGTTTTTGGAACTTGATAAGTAGATCATCAACAAATGCCTCGGCTTGTGCATAAATTTTAATATCGTCCTTGTCATCATTATTCGTCAATAGTTGAAATAATTTAGCCAGTTGCATAATAGAGAAGAAATCTTCATAGCGAGAACCCTTTTGATTGGAGTTTCCACCAGTTTGCTTGTTGGTAAAATACTTTTCAACGTTTGAACCAAATAAATTTTCTACTTGTTTGTTGATTGTCATTTTAAAAAATAAATGTAGTCAATATTAGAATACAAATTAAGAGCTAAAATCTTTAGCTTCTATCATTCACAGGGTTACAAATTATAATTTATTGATTCTGCGTTAATGATTTGGTGTTGTAGGTTGGGGAGAGGAACGAACCCCAACATCAAACACCTGTTTCTCCAAAATCACTATCAGATAAATCACATGCCCAATCTGCCTGTAGAATGCCGTAGCGGAATATTTTGAATGCTTGAGAGTAAAGGCCAGCAGGTGTCGCAACACAGCCATATAATCGGGTTAAAATGAATGTAATTTAGATGCTACTCAAAATCGTTTTTATTTTTGACCATGTGTTCCCAAAATTGTTGGGACTCGTTCCTCTCCCCAATCCACCGTATTAACCTCTTCGTTTCGTATGAAACTTCTCGACCCAATCCAAAATACGTTGTGGTGCGTGCGCACGTTTCCATTCACCGGCAGCATATTTACTAGCTTCTGACCAAGTTGGGTAAGTATGAATAGTACCTAGAATTTTGTTTAAACCCAGGCCATGTTTCATAGCTAATACAAATTCAGCTAATAGATCACTAGCGTGTTCACCAACAATGGTTACACCTAGAATACGATCTTTGCCAGGGACGGTAAGTACTTTAACAAAACCATGCGCAGCTTCGTCGGCGATGGCACGATCCAGGTCATCTAGGTTATACCGAGTTATTTCATAGGCAATGTTACGAGTTTTAGCTTCCTCTTCTGATAGACCAACACGGGCGACTTCTGGATCAGTAAATGTGGCCCATGGGATTACTGAGTAATCAACTTTAAAACGTTTGAAGTCACCAAATAATGCATTTACTGAGGCATACCAGGCTTGATGAGCGGCAGTATGGGTGAATTGGAATGGTCCAGCGACATCACCGCAAGCATAAATATTAGGATAGATAGTTTGTAATTTCTCATTAACTTCAACGGTACGGCGGGATGAAATTGGAATGTCTAGTTCTTCCAGGCCAAAGCCTGTGGTACGCGGTGCTCTGCCAACGGCACATAATAGTGCATCAAAAGGAATCGCTTCTTCTTGTCCTTGCTCATTACATACCACTAACTGTTGCTTGTCAGCTTCTTTTTCACAACGTAAAGCTTCTGTCTGCGTCAAAATGCGAATATCATCTGCTTGTAGTGCAGTTTTTACTAATGCAACAGCATCCTGGTCTTCACGCATCATTAGGTTAAATTTTTCTACCTGGGTGACTTGGCAGCCTAGGCGTGCGAAAGTTTGCGCCAGTTCGCAGCCAATTGGACCGCCACCTAATACCACTAGTCGTTCAGGACGTTCAGTTAGTGACCAGATGGTGTCAGAAGTGTAGTAATTAACCGTTTCTAATCCTGGAATATTTGGGATGGCAGGGCTAGCACCGGTAGCAATCACGATGGCACGGGTAGTGAGCGTTTGTCCATTGACTTCCACACTCCAAGGGTTGGTTATGCGGGCTTCACCTGTTAAAACTTCTACTCCTAGTTTAGTGTAACGTTCGACAGAATCATGTGGCTCTATAGCCTTGACCACGCGCTGAACACGTGCCATGACATCCGCAAAATTATAGTCGACATCCGTATTGGCAATACCTAGGGCAGCTGAATTTTTAGCTTGTTTTAGAAAGCTGGCGGAACGGATTAATGCTTTAGAGGGAACGCAGCCATAATTGAGGCAATCGCCACCCATTTTATGTCCTTCAACTAAAGTGACCTTGGCGCGGGTAACTGCTGCAATATATGAAGTTACTAAGCCAGCTGCCCCGCCACCAATAACAATTAGATTGCGGTCAAATTGGGCTGGTTTAGCCCAGGCCCAGCGTGCGTATAAGCGACGTGTTTTTACTAGTTCCGTACCCCAGCGGGCTAACCATGGAAAAATAGCCAATAAAATAAATGATCCAATTAATGCGGGTGACAAGATGCCGGAAAGACTGGTAATTGCTGCTATTTGTGTGCCAGCGTTAACATACACCGAGGTGCCTGCAACCATGCCGAATAAACTAGCCCAAAAGAAGGTGCTTGAACGGATAGTAGTTAGGCCCATTAGTAGATTGATTAGAAAAAAAGGAAATACTGGTACTAGGCGTAGAGAGAATAGATAAAATGCACCGTCACGCTCAAGCCCAGCATTAATAGTTGCTAACCTGTCACCAAAACGGCGCTGTACAGTATCGCGTAGAATATAACGAGAAACCCAAAAAGCAAATGTTGCACCAATGGTGGCAGAGATAACCACTATTGGAATGCCGGCCCATAAACCAAAGATAGCACCACCGGCAAGTGTCATAATGGTTGCGCCAGGCAGGGATAATGCTGCCATTACAATATATGTTAGCGAATAAATGCCAATAATCATTAACGGTTGTTCTTGATAAGCTTGTTGTAGATCTTCATGGCTTGCTTTTAGAGCTTCTAGACTGAGAAAACGTCCTAAGTCAAAAGCAAAAAACAATCCAATTAATAGCCCGATTAATGCGAGCATCCACCAACGTTGTTTCATGCTATTTCTCTCCTATGGATTCATTTCACTGCAAGAAGCACCGAATTGAAAGCAGCTATAACAACGGTGATGCTTCATGCTTACGGGGACTTGCAGGCTTTGTGTTAAAGTTTCTCCTAATGCGTAGTCGGGGTCATCATCCACCAGGGTGCAAGCATAAACTTTAGTTTTTCCATCAATTTTAACTACCATTCGACTAAATGCGCACATAAAATCACGGGATGATGTATCTGTTTGCAAATTTGCCATGCAGTTTTTGGTAATTTGCGGTGCGGAGACTACACTTTCTGGAGGGTGGAATTCCGGAAATTCAATGCGTTGTAAGTTTTCTGGTAAACCAGCAGTACGAAAAACTTTAGTAAACTCTGCGCTGGTGATAGCTGTTGTCGTGTCGCTTAGCACTTGATTAGCAACAGATAATGTAAATCCTGTTGCATGTAATTTACGTAAACCTTCTAATGCCATGGCAAACATACCTTCACCTCTGCCGCTATCATGTTGAGCAGCATCAAAATGATCTAAACTGACACGAAAATGTAGTAGATGTGGGTGATTACGTAGAGGTTCTAGTTGTTTTAGTCGTTTTATCAGTGGTTCGGTGGCGTTAGTTAATACTAGACATGGGCGGTGTTGCAAAGCAAGATCAAGAATACGTACCATATCTTTATTGATAAATGGTTCGCCGCCGGTAAATGAAAATTGTTTAACACCTAGTGACAAAGCTTCATCAATATATGGTTTAACATCTTCAACGCGCATAAGCTGCAAGCGATTATCACCAGGTTTTGAGCCTTCTAGACAGAAAGGACATGCCAGGTTACAAGCTGTTCCGGTATGAAACCATAATTCATCTAATGCATGGGATTGGATGAAGCCACGTGGTTCACCAGTGGGCGTGGAATACCATGATTTTGATTTGCTGTTAGTAGCTAGTGCATCAACTGTCATTACTAGCAGCACCCGCTTGTTTGTTCTCCACCTATTTCGTCAAATGGGATACCCATGCCGCAACCTGGAAATATGCCATAGTGTTTATCAAAGCTGCCATAAAAATCAAAGTGTGGCTTAAAACGAGTGTCATGCAACATGCGCCAGGTATTGCCGCAAACTGGGAATTGTTTGCCGGTTTCAATAAAATGATGTTTATCTAGTTCAAATGCGTGAGGGTGGTGTGGAATAGTGCCACGGTAGACCACAGATTGCCCGTGATCTTCACAAGCAAGCTCTAGCTCGTTTAATTTAAATAGTCGATAGGTAGCGGAGTAGAAGCGAATGTTGCCAGTTTTTGCTGTTAGTTCGGTATTATCAATAGTAATTGGACGGTCATCTACCAGACGTGGATCGGTAAAGCCATGTTTGCGTGCTAGCGGGACAAAATCATTCCAATATAAGGCGCCACTTAAACATTCACCGTACAGCACTGGATCTTGTGTAAGATTTGACGGAATACGTCGGTCACTATAAACGTCAGAAAAATATAATTCACCGCCAGGTTTTAATACTCGGAAAGCTTCTCGTAATACGGCGGCTTTGTCAGAAGCTAGGTTAATTACACAGTTAGATACAATAATATCAATGCTATCATCGGCTAAGTTTAATTCATCTAAGCGTTCAATATAGCCATGTAGGAATTTCACATTGCTATTGATGTAACCAAATGTTTCTTGATGAAAAGCTTCATGTTGACGTGCTACAGCTAATTGTTCTTCGGTCATGTCTACGCCGATTACTTGACCTTTTTCTCCGACTAGTTGAGAAAGCACGTATACATCACGCCCAGCACCGCAGCCTAGATCAAGAATCGTTAACTCATCCAGGGATTCAGGTAAAACTAGTCCGCAGCCATAATAACGTGTTAATACTTCATCATGTATTTGTGCCAATAATGGTTTTACAAAATCAGGTAAACCAGCATCAGTGCAGCAGGCGTTGGTTTGTAAATCTTGGGTGCAACTAAGTGTTTCACCATAGTATTTTTGAACAGTTTCTTTCATGTTATTCCTTATGTGGCCTCTGATTTAGGAACGTGCATGGAATAAATTAGGCAACTTGCTTTATATTTATGCCCATCTTCTACGTTATGTAAGCAGTTACATAGCGGTGCTATGCGCCTGTTTACATACTTTGAATATGAACATAAATCCTGTGCTAATCGCCTAATTTATTCCATGCACGTTCCTTAGAGGGTGAACGATAGCGTGATGCTAGCGTATTTGGTGCGATACCACACACAAAATTCAATGCTAATTTTCGATTATGCCAGGTACGTTGCCACCAGCCATCATGCTGCCAGCGTCGTGGATTGACTAATAAAGCTTCGTTTAATGGTAAAAAACGGCCCAATTGACGGGCACCACGTACCAAAGGAACTTCTTCAAATAATGACCAGGGAGCATGTCCGCCTATTTGTGTGTAAATTTGTTTGGATATGAAAATACCTTGATCTCCATAAGGAATGCCAAAGCGGCATCGTAAGGCAATTGCTGGTTCCAAAAGTAATGCTGGCCAGACACGGGGAGTATCAAAACGAAAACGAAAATAACCACCTATTGCACCACGATTAAAAGCTTTATTCATGGCGTTCAGGGGATTTGATGGCAAATGGGCGTCAGCATGTAAAAACCAAAGCACATTGCCTTGCGCTAAATTTGCACCAGCCAGTAATTGTTGTCCACGATTAGGTTTGCTGGCTAGCCAACGGGCTTGGTATTTTGCGCAAATTTTACGACAAAGCTTATGGTTAGCGCCATCTACAACTATTATCTCAAACGGGCGTTGAGGCAGTGTTCGTAGCTGATTCAATAAATGTGCCAGGGTGGCTTCATCTTTATAGCAAGGAATAATGACGCTGAAATTAGGCTTTGATTTAAAAGTAGGAGAAGTGGTAGCTGAGTACCACTTTGAAATAAACTTTTTGATCATTTAAGGCAAGCGTTAGAGGTTGTTATATTACAAGCTAGTTGGTAGAGTGCCTGACGCGCAGGACGTTGGTCTGTTATTAATGTTTTTGTTAGTTTAATCAAATCACTAGGTTCGTCAACATCAAACCCTTGGCTTAAAATAGTCACCGATTGTCCCGTCTCACGGCAGCAAGTGGCTAATGCTTCTCCAAGTAGATTAGTGCTCCAAGGTAGATCTGTTAAATCTGGCCAGGGAAGGTTGCTAGCCATTAGTATTACTCCGCCGTCAATTGCTGAAATTAACACTGTATCTTGATGCTGTAGTGCTTCGGTTACAGCTATATAATCTGCTGGTTTGAGTATCGGGGCATCACTGCCAATAAATATTAGCTGTTTCATGGAATGGCTACGTAACGTCTTGTCTAAGTTGTTTAATCGTTGTCCTAGGTTACCTGTGGTTTGTGGTTGTATGTGTTTATTTGGTGTGGATATTAGGGTTGCAGCCCAATTCTGATCTTGTTGTGATGATGGTGCTATGACTACCTGTCCAGCCCAATCAGCAGCATCTTCTAAGGCGCAATTCAACAGAGCATTAGCAATATGCTGAGTCTTTATTTTTCCTAAGTTAGCAGCGAGTCGTTGTTTACTAAAACCTAGGCTTGGTCGTTTGCAGACAAGTATTAAAGTCGGAAGGCTAGGCATAATTTATTCAGGTTATAGAACCGATATCGTGATGACATTGGTTCATTAGTCTGTGATGCCGGAAATTCCTTACATTTATAGCTCATATATATTGTCGTCCACATTATAATGTTTCTGCCAACGAGTAAGTTCTGAAAATTTAATAAGTAAAAATTGCAGGATAGCTACTTGAGATAGACAATCAATGGCGTACTATAGTCTTTACTTAAACTTTTATAATCATACAATATGTTTTTGTTTTGCCGGGATATATCTTAATTTAGTGAAAAATCATAGAGTAAAGTATCAATTGTCTGTTCTGTCAGGAATTACCTTTATCACCGTTTTATTATTCGGTGCTTTTTATTTGTACGAAAAGCAAGGTGCGCTACATCTGGCTGTTTCGTTTGGGATTCTTCTGACGATTATTTCTTTGGCTTCAGGGGTATATCTTTTCAAGTGGCGTAGTTTAGTTCGACTTCCAGAGCGTAACCCAAATCCAGTTTTCAGTTTAGATGGGAAAGGTGATTTACGTTATTCTAATCCTGGTGCAATGATTGTGAAGGATTCATTTGGGATGGATTCGGTAATAGAAATTCTCCCCAAGGATTTAACTGCGAAACTAGTCATTACACGTTCAGCTGGGCAGGCTGGCGTGTATTGGGAATATAAAATAAATGATAAAGATTTTAGCTGTCGTGTTTGCTATCAACATGACCTGGATAGTTATCATGTTTATCTTATTGATATTACAAGTCATAAGCGAATAGAAGAAAAACTTCAATATTTAGCTTATAACGATACACTTACTAAGCTCCCTAATCGGCGTAGTTTTGAACATAAACTAGGAAAGTCTTTATGGAGCCAAAAGATTGGTGTTGTACTTTTATTGCGCCTGGATCGGTTTCGTTTTATTGTGGAAGCATTAGGGCATGCAGTAGCAGACCAGGCGCTTGTTGCTGTGGCAAAACGATTGGCTCTATTGGCAGAGAGCGACAATCTAAATTGTTATGTTCATCGTTTTGAAGGTGATATTTTTTCTATTCTTCTCTGCGATGAAGATGAAGATGAAGATGAAGATGAAGATGAAGATGATATGCGGAAACTGATACAACAAGTAACCAACCTAATGCTTGCACCTTTTATTTTAAGCGGGAATAAATTGTTTCTTTCTCTTAGTATTGGGAGCTGTATCTTTCCAGAAGATGGTGATGATCTAAATACCTTGTTGCGACATGCGGATACGGCATTGCAGTATGTAAAACGTGACGGTGGCAATGCTGCTCGACGTTATTTACCAGAAATGGACAAGCATTCTCTGGATAATTTGAAACTAACACACGAGCTGCAGGGTGCAGAGAAACGCGGTGAATTGGAGCTTTATTATCAACCTCAATTTGATGTTATTAGCGAAGAAATAATTGGTGTAGAGGCCTTAATTCGCTGGAATCATTCTAGGCGTGGCAGAGTTTCGCCGGTTGAATTTATTCCGCTTGCAGAAGAAACCGATATGATTATTTCTATTGGTAAGTGGGTATTGATGACCGCTTGTCTGCAGAATAAGGCGTGGCAGAATGCTGGTTTAAAACCATTGGTGATGGCGGTAAATGTTTCTCCGCGTCAGTTTAAAAGTTTAGATTTACAGGCAGTTATACAGAATAGTTTAGATGTTTCTGGGCTTGATGCCAGTTGGTTAGAGCTGGAGTTGACGGAGGGTGCTGCGATGCATGATGTTGAAGTAACTGCTGCTACCTTGAATAAACTAAAACGATTAGGGGTTAGGGTCAGCATTGATGATTTTGGTACAGGTTATTCCTCTTTGGCTTATCTAAAAAATTTTCCGATTGATAAATTAAAAATTGACCAATCGTTTGTACGTAATATGATACATGAAGATAGTGATGCGGCAATTACCAGAACGATTGTCTCCTTAGGGCAAAATCTTGGTTTGAAATTAATTGCAGAAGGTGTGGAAAACTATGATCAACTTGCGATGTTAAAAGCATTTGGGTGCGAGGAAGTTCAAGGTTATCTTTTTGGTAAGCCGCAATCTCATGTCGCATTAACAAAAATGCTGACTGAAGAAAAATCACGGGGGATCACAGGTTGAGTAATGATCACAGGTTGAGTAATTTGAAAATAAAATTTGTATCGTTGTTACCGCCCCAAGTTTTATATGCAGCGATAAAAGTGAGTCTGGTGGTTGGTACTTTATTGAATCTGATTAACCAATGGGATTTGCTTTCAGTTGGACAGTACCCAGCTATTGGAGATACGTTGTTGAATTATCTGGTGCCATTTTGTGTGTCGCTCTATAGTGGTACCAAGGCATTATCGTCACATGATTTGAATAATGAAGGTGATATTCAAGCAACGAGGCGGTATAATACGCCGCAAAATAACTCCGAATAACTTGAAAAATAATATTTATGTTACAACAACGTTTCCAAAGAACTCCCTTGCTCAACGGGGAAGATGTTGAGGAAAAGCGTGAAGAAATACGTGCTTATTTTCACACAACACTTGATCGTTATGAACAGCTTTTTCAAACGCTACGTAATGATGCAGCTTATTATAAAAGCCCTATTACCTTGCGCCACCCGCTGATATTTTACCTTGGTCATACAGCAACCTTTTTTGTCAACAAGTTAGTCCTTGCCGGGACAATTACAGAACGTATTAATCCAAAGATGGAGTCTACGTTTGCGGTTGGTGTAGACGAAATGAGTTGGGATGATTTGGATACTTCACATTATGATTGGCCAACGGTTGACGCAGTGTTCGATTATCGGAAGACGATGCGTGAGGTGGTTGATAAATTAATTGGTGATTTGCCGCTAACTTTACCGATTACTTGGGAAAGTCAATGGTGGCCAATTCTGATGGGAATAGAGCATGAGCTGATTCATCTGGAAACATCTTCGGTACTTATTCGCCAGCATGCACTTGAATATGTTAAGCCGCACCCAGACTGGGAACCTTGCCGTGCTTCTGGTTCTGCACCACAGAATCAATTAATTAAAGTTGCGGCAGGAAACGTAAAAATTGGTAAAGATCGGGCAGATCCGGTGACTTATGGTTGGGATAATGAATTTGGCCAGCATGACGCAGAAGTTTCATCTTTTCAGGCTAGTAAATATTTAGTAAGTAATCAGGAGTTTTTAGCTTTTGTAGAAGCTGATGGTTATATCACCGATAGTTATTGGGAAGAAGAAGGTTGTGGGTGGAAAAAATATGCTCAGGTGAAATATCCAACTTATTGGGTGAAACAAGGAGCTGAGTGGCGTTTGCGGGTAATGGCAGAAGAAATTGCCATGCCTTGGGATTGGCCTGTTGAGGTTAATTATCATGAAGCGAAAGCATTTTGTAACTGGAAAGCTAAGGTTAGTAAGCAGCCGGTTAGGTTGCCAACAGAAGATGAATGGTATCGACTGTATGATGTTACAGGTTTGTCTGAAGTGCCAGCAAATACGCCAGCGGTAGGTAATCTTCATTTGGACTATTATGCTTCTAGTTGCCCGGTTAATAAATTTTCGCAGGGTGACTTTTTTGATATTGTTGGTAATGTTTGGCAGTGGACCGAAACCCCGACTTATCCTTTCGAAGGATTTGATGTACATCCGCTGTATGATGATTTCACTACACCAACTTTTGATAATCAACATAATCTTATTAAGGGCGGCTCTTGGGTGGCCTGTGGTAATGAATCACTAAAAAGTTCACGTTATGCCTTCCGCCGTCATTTTTTTCAGCATGCTGGGTTTCGTTATGTAGTAAGCGACGCTTCAGCGATTCAGAGCAGTTCCAACTATGAAACTGACAAATTACTTTCCGAATATGCTGAATTTCACTATGGTGATAGCTACTTTGATGTGCCTAATTTTCCGCAAGCATTGGCAGAATTAGCTGTTGCAGCAATGGGTGATAGACCAGCACGTACTGCACTTGATTTAGGTTGTGCTTCTGGAAGGTCAACTTTTGAATTGGCGCACCATTTTGAGCATGTAACTGGTGTTGATTTTTCAGCACGTTTTATTGGTCAAGGTGTCCAGCTTGCGCAGCATGGAGTGCTACGTTACACATTAATTGATGAGGGTGAACTGGTTTTCTATAAAGAGCGCACGCTTACCAATCTTGGTTTAGATGATGTTAAGGATAAGGTTGAGTTTTATCAGGGAGATGCTTGTAATCTTAAACCAGTATTAAGCGGTTATGATTTAATTTTAGCTGCAAATTTGATTGATCGTTTATATGACCCGGCAAAATTGTTAACTACGATTCATGCACGTGTTAATACTGGTGGTTTGCTGATGATTACTTCGCCTTACACCTGGTTGACTGAGCATACTAAGAAAGAAGCTTGGGTTGGTGGATTTAAACGTGATGGTGAAAGTTTTGGCACTTTAGATGGCTTGAAAGAATTGCTAGGAAAGCATTTCAAGCTAATTCAAGGACCGCAGGCAGTACCTTTTGTTATTCGTGAAACTAAAAGAAAATTCCAGCATACCTTGGCGGAAGTAACTATCTGGGAGAAAATTTCTTGAGCTATGGTTTTGATTGCGACATTAGTCGTGATGGAAGCAGTAGTCTTAAGTATGATGCTCGGCAAAGTATGTTTGCTAGGCCTGACGTTATTCCATTATGGGTTGCTGACATGGACTTTGCTGCTCCGCCAGCGGTAACTAAAGCATTGGTGGCCCGTGCCAAGCATCCTATTTATGGTTATACTCTTTATCCTGATAGTTTGATTGAATCACTACAAAACTGGTTGCAATTGCGTCATAACTGGGCTGTGAAGCGTGATTGGGTAGTAATGTGCCCAGGTGTAGTGCCTTCATTAAATGCTGCGGTGATGGCATTTACTAAACCAGGTGATGCAGTAATCGTGCAGCCTCCAGTTTATTTTCCATTCTTTTCTGCAGCGACCCAAACTGGTAGAAAACTACTTGAAAATCCGTTGCGTTTAGATGGTGGCCGTTACACCATTGACTTTGATCATTTAGAGCAATGTGCTAAGCAGGCGAGTTTGTTATTGTTGTGTTCTCCACATAACCCAGTTGGCCGTGTTTGGGAGAAACAAGAGTTGGAACGTTTATTGCAGATTGCAAAGAAATATAACCTGATTATATTTTCTGATGAGATTCATGCAGACTTGGTTTTTCCTGAAAATAAACATTACTCTTTAGCTACCTTGGATGAATCTTCTGCACATGTTGTTACTGCTGTTGCACCTAGTAAAACCTTCAATATTCCTGGGCTTAACCTTTCTACGTTAATTATTCCAAATAAAGAAAATCATGCATTGATTACGCAAGTTTTCAATACTATGCATGTAAGTGCTTCTAACCCATTTAGCATTGTCGCTTTTGAAGCAGCTTATCGGGAAGGCGAGGCTTGGCTAGAAGAGCTGTTAGTTTATTTACGTGATACCCGTGATTGTGTGGAAGAATATTTAGTTAATAACCTCCCTGAAATAAAACTAATTAAGTCAGAAGGCACTTATCTTTTGTGGCTTGATTGTCGTGCATTAAAAATGACTGATGCGCAACTGAAACATTTTTTTATTCATCAGGCAGGGGTTGGCTTAAGCCCTGGTACCTTGTTTGGTCAGGAAGGGAGTGGTTTTATGCGTGTTAATATTGCTGCTCCACGTAATATTGTTTTGGCGGCTCTTGAAAGAGTACGGACAGCAATATAGATTAGTTCTCTGGTTTGGCGCAGCGTGGTGAAGCAGAATTATATTAAAAATAGGAGAAGATGTTTATGCAATACTCAATAAAAAATTCTCGGAATACAGTTAAGTGTATGGTTTTAGCTTTAACTCTATTGTTTCCTACGGTACTGGTAGCAGAGGAAATAGGTAGTGTTTCAACCAAATTTAAGATGATTGGTGCGAATGATAAAATTGTAATCGAAGCATTTGATGATCCAGATATTCGTGGTGCAACTTGTTATTTAAGTCGGGCAAAAACTGGCGGAGTGAGCGGTGCTGTGGGCCTTGCTGAAGATACTTCTGATGCTTCAATTGCTTGCCGTCAGGTTGGCCCAATTGCTTTACCTAAGAAAGTAAAAAATGGTGATGCAGATGGTGATGAAGTATTTAAAAAGAGTACTTCTTTATTATTTAAAACGTTGCAGGTAGTTAGGTTTTATGATCAAAAGCGTAACGTTTTGGTTTATTTGACCTATAGCGATAGAATTATTGAAGGCTCTCCTAAAAATAGTATTTCAACTATACCAATTATGCCGTGGCGCTAGTACCTTGTACGCTAAATAACCAGGAAAATATGGGGATGCAGAAATTGTTGAGAACAAGGCGAAGAAACGCAGGCATATTGAGCATACGTCAAGTTTCTTCAACGCAGTTATCGGCAGTTTGTGCCACGGATTTTCCTGGTTATTTAGCGTACAAGGTACTAGTTGCTCTTCATATTCTCTATTTAGGTTCAAATATATGCCTTTGGGGATCAAGAAAAGATTAAAATGCCAACCTTGCTTGTTTAATGTCTGCGTCTTCGGTGTTGTGTTAAGGGTTTATAGTTTGTGCTATACGCCCCTTTACACACCTTGAATACGAAGCCGTATCCTATGCAATTTTGGCATTTTAATTTTTTCTTGATCCCTTAAATCTGCTAAGTTTTGCTGCTTATGAGCACGACTACTGGCAGGATGTAGGTATAATCATGTTTTTATTGATTACTGAGTCATTGTTTACATTATCTTCCATTCAGTTATTTGCTTTTGGCATCAATCATCATACTGCGCCGCTAGACGTACGTGAGCGGGTTACATTTCCAGAAAACACCATGGAGCGTGCATTGCACGAGCTGGTAGGACATCATCCGATTAAAGAAGCAGCAATTGTTTCTACCTGTAATCGCACCGAAGTTTATTGTAGTACTGATCAGCCGGATGTGGCGATGCAGTGGTTGGCTGATTTTCATCAATTATCAACCCAAGAATTAGATCCCTATTTATATAAATTGTCACGTGATCAGGCTGTTAAGCATGCCTTTCGGGTTGCTAGTGGATTAGACTCTATGGTGTTGGGTGAACCACAAATACTAGGGCAATTAAAGAGTGCGGTGAAATCTGCAGAACATGCAGGCACGCTTGGTTTGTTGTTACATAAGTTGTTTCAACGGACTTTCTTTGTTGCCAAAGAAGTTCGTACTACTACTGAAATTGGTGCCAATTCTGTCTCTATGGCTGCTGCAGCTGCACGTTTAGCAGAACGGATTTTTGGTGATATTGCTGAGCAACGGGTGTTATTTGTTGGTGCTGGTGAAATGATTGAATTATGTGCTAGCCATTTTGCTGCACGTCATCCACAACAGATAACGGTTGCTAATCGAACTAAGGAGCGTGCAGAAATATTAGCCGGTCGCTTTAATGCGCAAGCAATTACTCTGAGTGATTTGCCAGAGCAATTAGCACTGCATGATATTGTAGTCACTTGCACCGCTAGCCCATTACCAATTCTAGGTAAAGGAATGGTTGAGCGTGCTATTAAAGTGCGTAAACATAGGCCAATTTTTATTGTTGATTTAGCTGTGCCGCGCGATGTTGAGTTAGAGGTTGCTGAGTTGGATGATGTGTTCTTGTATTATGTTGACGATTTATCAGAAATTGTAAAAGAAGGTTTAGATTCGCGACAAAGTTCTGTGGAACAAGCCGAAATTATTATTGATGAGAATGTGGGTGACTTTATGCGCTGGATGGGGTCGCGTGAATTGGTGCCTACTATTCGGGCATTACGTGATCAGGGTGAGCGTTATCGACGACATGAACTAACCCGCGCTAATAAACTTTTAGTAAAAGGGGAAGACCCGCAAAAAGTACTGGAAGTGTTAAGCAAAGGTTTGACTAATAAGTTTTTGCATATTCCTTCTAGTTCGCTTAACCAAGCTTCTGCCGATGAGCGAGATGATTTGGTTGAATTGATTAATCGTTTGTATCAACTGAATCGTTCTCAATGAAAAAGAATTTAACTTTTAGACTTACGCAGTTGGGTGTGCGTTTGGATGAATTGAACCAGCTATTAAGTAGTGCATCAATTACTGACGACCTTAATCGTTACCGTAAATTGACTCGAGAGCACGCTGAAATTCTTCCGATTGTGGAGCTTTATCAAACTTATCAGCAGAGTGAGCAAGATATTCAGACTGCCCAGGAAATGAGTCG
Organism: Nitrosomonas sp.; assembly: GCA_021774055.1. Taxonomy (GTDB): domain Bacteria; phylum Pseudomonadota; class Gammaproteobacteria; order Burkholderiales; family Nitrosomonadaceae; genus Nitrosomonas. The sequence goes on from JAJFJL010000087.1 coordinate 14,905, forward strand.
TGATCCAGAAATGCGTGAATTTGCTGAGGATGAGATTAAAACTGGTAGAGATAATTTAGAACGAATAGAAGCAGAAATACAAAAACAATTATTACCGAAAGATCCGAATGATGAAAAAAATATTTTTTTAGAAATTCGTGCCGGTACTGGTGGAGAAGAATCTGCCTTATTTTCAAATGACTTGTTTCGTATGTATTCACGCTTTGCAGAGCGACAGCGTTGGCAGGTAGAAATTATTTCACAAAGCCTGTCCGACATGGGTGGATTCAGGGAAATTATTGCCAAGATTATAGGTCATGGTGCGTATTCTAAGCTTAAATTTGAATCAGGTGGCCACCGTGTGCAACGAGTGCCAGTTACTGAAACTCAGGGGCGTGTGCATACTTCTGCTTGTACCGTTGCGGTTATTCCTGAAGCGGACGCAATTGATGAAGTTGAACTTAATCCTGCTGATTTACGGATTGATACTTATCGTGCTTCTGGGGCTGGTGGGCAGCATATTAATAAGACTGACTCGGCGGTGCGTATTACTCACTTGCCAACTGGGATCGTAGTTGAGTGTCAAGATGGTCGCTCGCAGCATAAAAATAAGGCACAGGCCATGAGTGTTCTGGCTGCACGTATTTATGACAAACAAATGCAAGCACAACAGCTTGAGCAAGCGGCAACACGCAAATCTTTAGTTGGCACAGGTGATCGTTCGGGACGTATTCGGACTTATAATTTCCCGCAAGGGCGCGTGACTGATCATCGAATTAATTTGACGCTTTATAAAATGGACCAGATTATGGATGGCGAGTTGAATGAAATTTGTTCTGCGCTTATGGCTGAACATCAGGCTGAACAATTGGCAGAGTTGATGATTGAGTAACCTATGTGCGCTCCAAATATATGCCAGTAATTACTATTGCGGGTGGCTTGCGGCAGTTATGCCGGACGATTGATCAGATTGATGCGCAAATGCTGCTGCAGTTTGTATTGAAAGTAAATAAAGCTTTTATTCTTACACATCCAGAATATGTTCTTACCTCAGCCCAGACAGTGGCATTTAATGATCTAGTTGCGCGACGTAAAACTGGCGAACCGGTTGCCTACCTTATTGGTGAGCGTGAGTTTTATGATTTAACTTTTAAAGTGACACCTGCGGTATTGATTCCACGCCCAGAAACTGAATTGTTGGTGGAGTTGGCATTAACACGTATAGATGCTGATGGTTGTAAACATATTTTAGACCTTGGTACAGGGTGTGGATCGGTTGCAATTACTATTGCTAAGCATCGTCCACAATCTGATGTTGTGGCTGTTGACTTATCTATTGATGCGGTTTCAGTTGCTAGAATAAATGCGCATAATCACGCATTGCAGAATTTATCTATTATCACTGGTAATTGGTTTGACAAGTTTGCAGATAAGAAATTTGATTTGATTGTTTCTAATCCACCATATGTTGCTGTGGGTGATCCGCATTTGTTGCAGGGAGATCTTCGTTTTGAGCCGCAAATAGCACTAACAGCGGGTGACAATGGTTTAGCATGTTTACATGATATTGTTGTAACAGCGCCTAAGTATCTTAATGCCGACGGCTGGTTACTGTTGGAGCATGGCTATGACCAGTCAGATGCTTGTCAGCAATTATTGGCAGAGGCAGGTTTTAGGCATATATTTTCTCATCCTGATTTGGCTGGCATGATGCGCGTAAGTGGCGGAAAATTATAAGGGGCAAGGAAATAATAAATCATCCAATTTAGGCGAGGTTATTTTGCTCTGATTTGAGGCGGTTCGTAGGGCGCATAGTTGTTCTATGTAACCGTAGAACCAACAAAGAATCAGAGTAAAAGGACAAGTCTAAATGG
>JAJFJL010000088.1 GCA_021774055.1 Nitrosomonas sp.
ACCTAGATCCTGCAAGTGATCGTGCATATAATATGCAACAAATTATTTCATAGAGTGAACTTTATGAAACAGACTATTGTGCAAACCATATGTATGATCACTAGTGATGACCTAGATATTATCTAGCACAAATTATATGAACTCCAAGGAAAAACTAACGATGCATAATTTTTATATTAACTGGTTAATACTAATTCTCTTATTTCCTGCACTTATTAGTTGTGTACCTCTTGTAGCTGTTGGTGTTGGAACTGGAATTGGCGGTGGGTCGGTTTCTGAAGATAGGCGTTCCAGTGGTATTTTTATAGAAGATGAAGTGATTGAATTAAAAAGTAAACGTCGTATCGATGAACAACTTGGCGACCAAGTTAATATTGGCATCACCAGTTTCAACCGTAATGTGTTACTAACAGGTGAGTCACCAAATAAAGATATGATAGAACAAGTGGAAAAATTAGTGATTAGCGTTGAAAATGTACGTAATGTTGTTAATGAAATTAAAGTGTCTGATAAAAGTACATTTATGTCTCGTAGCAATGATTCGTTAACAACGTCAAAAGTTAAAGGGCGTTTTTTACATGAGGGAGATTTTCAACTTAATCATATAAAAGTAGTTACAGAAAATAGTATTGTCTATTTACTTGGCGTTGTAAAACATCAAGAAGCTGAAAGTGCGGCTGAAATTGCTCGTACCACATCAGGTGTTTTAAAAGTTGTTAAAGTATTTGAATATCTGAATTAGGGACAAGGCAATAATAATTTGTCCATTTAGGCGAAGTCATTTTACTCTGATTTGAGACGGTCCGTAGGGCGCATAGTTATTCTATGTAACCGGAGGACCAACGAAAAAGTAGAGTAAAAGGACAAGCATAAATGGATAAGGTATTATTTACTCGTTCCTTAATCTAACCAAAGTTCATATAATTTACTATGCCTCTTAACAAACTACTAGCTGATCTACGCATACTGTTGCCTGCTGAGAGACTATATACCGACCCAGTCGATTGTTATGCTTACTCTTATGACAATAGCCGCCAAATTTTTCCACCTGATGCAGTTACCTTTCCAATAACAACTACTGAAGTTCAAGCAATTGTTCGTCTCTGTAATCAACATTTAATCCCTTTAACACCTCGTGGACGTGGTACTGGAACCGCTGGTGGTAGTTTGCCAGAACAAGGAGGAATTGCTTTATCGTTAGAGCGTATGCTACAAATCATCACGATAGACCCAGCTAACCGCGTTATTGTTGCTGAACCAGGTGTGCTAAACCAATCAATTCAAAATGCAGTGAAACCACATCATCTCTTTTGGCCACCAGATCCAACTAGCGCTATGTTTTCTAGTATTGGGGGGAATATTGCTACCAGTGCGGGTGGCCCTCATGCCGTTAAATATGGAACAACTCGTGATCATGTACTTGGACTAAAAGCTATAACAGGTGCAGGTGAAGCAATTTCTACCGGCTGCTATACCACTAAAGGAGTTGTTGGCTATGACTTAACACGGCTGTTAATCGGATCAGAAGGAACCTTAGCAGTTATTACGGAGGCAACCCTTAAACTAACTGCATTGCCGCAAATGACTAGTGGTATCACCGCACATTTCAAGGATACTGCAAGCTGTGCTGCAGCTATTGTCGCAATTATGGCGCAATCTAAGATACCAAGTGCGCTTGAGTTTCTAGATGAAGGTGCGTTATCACTAATACGTGCACATCACCCAGAATTATTACCAACAAATTCACGTGCCATGCTAATAATTGAAGTAGACGGATCATCACGTGACATAATTGACTCGATAGATAACATACTTTCTGCTTGCCAAAATGACGGATTACTACAAGCAAAACAGGCACACGACACCACCGCCCTTTGGAAAACACGTAAAGCACTCTCGCCGCTACTACGTAATATTGCTCCTAAAAAAATAAATGAAGATATAGTGGTACCAGTAAGCTTATTACCAGAATTATTGAATGAATTAAAACAATTATGTCGTCAATACAAGATTTCTAACGTTAATTTTGGGCACGCTGGGAACGGCAATATTCATGTTAATTTACTGATTAATCCTGATGATAATGAGGAGACCAAACGCGCAGAAAAATGCTTAAATGATATTTTTGATTTAGTTATAAAGTTAAATGGCACCATATCAGGAGAACATGGCATTGGTAGAGAGAAACGTGCTTATATTACTAAGGAAATTGATGCAACAACATTGAAACTAATGAAAGATTTAAAACAAGTATTTGATCCAAATAACATTCTAAATCCTGGCAAATTATTCCCATAAACTTAATCAAGCTATACAGACAATAAAAAAGACCTATCAACTACATAGGTCTTTTTTATGCGAAGAAGAAATTCTAGAAATAGAAGTAATGAACAATCAATAGTGCTACAAATAACAATGCCAAATAAATAATCGAAAATCGAAATGCTTCTTTTGCTAACTGATCAGTATAATCACGATATATTTTAACAGCATAATACAAAAATATACCATCAAGAATCAATGCACTAACAAGATAAATCAAGCCACTCATCTGTGTGATATACGGTAGCAAGGTTACTACTGTCAGTATTATCGTGTATAACAATACATGTAGTTTCGTGAATTGATCACCATGTGTGACAGGTAACATAGGCATGCCAATTTTGGCATATTCATTTTTACGGTAAAGAGCCAATGCCCAAAAATGTGGTGGAGTCCAAGCAAAAATAATTAAAAATAACAGTAATGCATCAGCAGAAACCTCACCTGTCACAGCAGTCCAGCCTAACACTGGTGGCATAGCCCCAGATGCCCCACCAATAACTATATTCTGAGGTGTTAATGGCTTTAATATAATCGTATAAATAATTGCATAACCAACAAAAGTCGCCATTGTTAACCACATAGTCAAAGGGTTAACCCATTGGTACAGCATAAATAAACCAGATCCACCAACAATAGTTAGAAAAAATAAAGTTTCTAGTTCACTAACTGTACCCTGGGGCAGTGGCCTACCCTGTGTACGTGCCATTACAGCATCATATTTTTGCTCAACTAAACAATTAAGTGCCGCTGCTGCACCTGCTACCAGCGCAATTCCCAACGTACCAAATATTAATGCATTCAACGGAACCGCACCGGGTACAGCTAGAAACATTCCAATAAATGCTGTAAAAACAATTAACGAAACCACCCGTGGCTTTGTTAACCGATAAAATTGCTGCACACGAGATGCAGTTTCTTGCCATACCATGCTATTAGCCATTTAACTTATCTCCTCAAGTATTGCCAATGAATACTCGATAAATTTTTCTATAAATAGAATATCTTGCTATAACTAGCTAGATATTAAATATGCCTCTCAGCCCACTTTTTCATTCAGAACTAAATCAAAGAAGGGTCTGATCCTAGCTGATTAGAATATCTGATTCCAAATTACACAAGAGATTGCAACTAATGCTCTAGCTGCGATACATGTAGCAAACGTTTAACATCATTTACTATCAATGATGGATCCGCATTTTCTGGAAAACGCATCATTAAATTTCCGATAGGATCAACTAAATAAATATGATTACGATTTGATTCTTCAGCTGGAATATCAGCAAGTAGTTCACTACCTTGTGAATTTACGAAGAAAGTTCCTTCAAATTCTTCTATTAATGCAGGATCAACAGGAACATCATCATCTATCAACCATACACGTTCAACACGATGCATTTCTGTATTTTGGACAGTACGAATCTGACGCATATGATAAATTTTTTCCTGGCAAGCTTCATTGCAATTTCCTGAATCAACCATGAGCATAATCCATTTACCATGCATATCACGTGTTCTAAAAATTACATTATCAACCTGATTCACCCCCATACCTTTAAATTCTCGGATTTCAATCAATTCACCATAATTTACCGAACCAGGGCGATAGCCTGAAAAATGGAGAAAATAAGAAATAAGAATTGGAGCACATAGCAGTGCAAACAATATAAGTAATTTACGTTTATGATTTCTCTGAGCGATTTCGTTTGACATTTAACACCAAAAATATAATAACGGACAATAAAGCAAAAGAATACCATTGCATTGCATAACCTAAATTCTTATCAGATCCAGAATCTAAACGTCCCCATTGACGTATTAAGCCATCATCCAAAATATCCTGTTGCTGAATCAAGATTGGTTGTAAAGTAAGTCCTGAGATTTCCTGATATTGATCTATATACAAAGTCCCCCACACACTACCTGCAATATTATGATCAGAAAGTTCAAGTGACTTCTGTGTTGGCGGAACAACAAACCCTGTTACCACCACTTCCCCGTCAACATCAGGAATAATAGGTAAAATTGAGCGATCTGATCCAGTCGCAACCCAACCTCGATTAATTAAGACATGCATGTCGCCTTGACTAAGTTTAATCGGCGTAATGATATGATAGCCAGCAACACCCTGATGTATTTTATTATCTAAATAAATAGTTTCATCTGGTAGATAAACACCATGCACATCAACCCTACGATAAAGAAGGTCTTCTAACTCGACTAAGGTAGGCGGCACACTAACCAACTGTTGATTAGAAAGTTCATCCAATTGATGTTGACGTAAATCTTTTTCTTCCGCTCGTGATAACTGCCACTCGCCCAACTGGACAAAAACAACCACAAATATTATGGTGACAGCGAGCGACCAAATCTTTGGTCTAAAGTTGTAACCAAATATATTCATTCGTTACGCCTATAAGATGTAATACTCACAACAGCTTCCAACAAAACCAACATATCATGTCTATGTAGTTTCAACTATTATCTAGATCCTGCAAGTAATCTAGGTAATATATTAAAACCAAATATTTATATCAAATTTGAACAAAAAAGATTCCAAACTTTTACTACGCAGGTATCTTCTATAATAGAAATATAACCAAATAAATAACCGCACGTAAAAGCTGGAATCTAATGTCCAACAAACTTATTTTTTGCTAAAAACCTATAGCAAATAAACAAAAACAAACAATGCTAACCAAACAACGTCAACAAAGTGCCAGTACCAAGCAACGCCTTCAAAACCAAAGTGATTCTCTGCTGTGAAATGCCCGGATGCACAACGGAAATAAATTACCGTCAACATAATGACACCCACAGTTACATGAAAACCATGAAAACCAGTCAACATAAAGAATGTTGAGCCATAAGCACCTGAAGTTAACTTAAGATCCAAGTCCCTATAAGCATGTACATATTCATAACACTGTAAACCAAGAAACAAAACACCTAATGCAATGGTAGCAAGCAACCACATTTTAAGCGCTTCACGTCTGTTTTCTCTGATTGCATGATGTGCAAAAGTACAAGTCACACCTGATGCTAGCAGCAACGCAGTATTAATTGCTGGCAAACCCCATGCACCCATTTGCGTAAAGGTATCAGCTATACCCGGTCCAGCTGTCGGCCATATAGCTTCAAATCCCGGCCACAACAAACTATGCTCTGCATCAGCCAACCATGGCAGTGAAAATACTCTCATATAGAACAATGCACCAAAAAACGCTGCAAAGAACATGACCTCTGAGAGAATAAACCAACTCATTCCCCAACGAAATGAAACATCAACCGTTTTATTATATTTACCACTTTCACTTTCTAATGATACTTGTCTAAACCAAATAAATATCATGTAAAAAAGTATGGCAAATCCTATTGCTACCATCCAATAACCCGGCTCTATCTTGTTCATGGTGAATGCAGCACCCAATCCCAAGAAAAACAGTGCCACTGACCCAATAATTGGGAAAGGTGATGGCTCTGGCACAAAGTAATGACTAGAATCTTGACTCATTATTATCCTCCTGCGTATATTTTATTCAATTTCTAACTGGTTACTATTCTAACTAGAAGCAATACACTTAATACAAATACCGCGCCACCAATTAATCCACCGATTATTGCCTGATGTGGCTTAATCATTCTAGCATCAGCTTCATGAGCACTTTTCTTACGAATACCCGTAAAAGCCGCGAAAACAGCCCCAGCAACTTGCCGTACCGATGCTGTCTCTTCTTTCTTAACTTCGTTATTCAAGTGATATCCTTTTATTTATCATTGATAGCTTTTTGGCCACCAGGCAATTCAAAAAAGGTGTAAGAAATTGTGACCGTATGAACATCAGCTGGAATCCCAGGTTCAATCGTAAACTGAACCGGCATTTGCCTAACTTCATTTGGCTTTAGCACTTGTTTGGTAAAACAAAAACACTCGAATTTTTTCAAGTATCTTTCCAAAAGGCGCGGACTATAACTAGGTATTGCCTGACCGTTTACTTCACGATCAGTATGATTTCTAATCTCGTACAACACATCCACCGGCTCTCCTGGATGAATACGCACACTAGATTGCAGTGGCTTAAAATCCCATGGAATGCCTGTTGTATTGGCATCCAATTCCACTGTTATCCAACGATCTGTATCCACCCAGTTTTCTTCGACCAGTATGTCTGGTTGTAGCAAATTATTTATACCGGTTACTTCACAAAACTTCTCATAAAACGGCACCAATGCGTAACCAAAAGCAAACATGATAACAGTGAAAATAAATAGCTTTTTCAACATTACCAGGTTTATTTTAGAGGTACTCATTCGACTCCCTTTACGATAACCATTAAATAAAGCCCTACAACCATTACAAGCAGTATTACTAATGTCTTAATTTTTCCCTGCTTTGGATCTTCATCCTGTGACATACTTTTTCTCCTCTGTTTACTTACTTAATAACAGGTGGTGTTTCGAAGCTATGATATGGAGCTGGTGTAGGTAAATGTGTCCATTCCAAAGTAGTTGCACCTTCCCATGGCTTTTCTGGAGCAGGCTCACCACTACGTACACAAGAAACCATAATATACACAAATAGTATCTGTGTTAAACCAAATCCAAATGCACCAATACTAGAAACCATATTGAAATCAGCGAATTGCAAAGCATAATCTGGAATTCTACGTGGCATACCAGCCAATCCTAAGAAATGCTGTACAAAGAATGTCAAATTAAAGAAGAACATTGACAACCAGAAATGCCATTTACCTAATGTCTCATTGTACATACGACCAGTCCACTTAGGTATCCAGTAATAAGCACCTGCAAACAAAGCAAATAACGAACCAGAAACCAGAACATAATGGAAGTGAGCAATCACATAATAGGTTTCTTGCACTTGAATATCAATTGGCACAATCGCACAGATAACGCCACTAAAGCCACCAATTACGAACAAGAAAATGAACCCGATTGAGAACAGCATTGGTGTTTCAAATGTCATTGAACCTTGCCACATTGTCGCAGTCCAGTTGAACACTTTCACACCTGTCGGTACAGCAATCAACATTGTCATATACATGAAGAACAACTGCCCAACGACTGGCATACCAACAGTAAACATGTGATGCGCCCATACAAAGCATGATAGTAATGCAATAGATGCTGTCGCATATACCATTGAAGAATAACCAAATAGTCTCTTACGTGCGAAAGTCGGTATAATTTCAGAAACAATACCGAAGGCAGGCAAGATCATAATATAAACTTCAGGATGACCAAAGAACCAGAAAATATGTTGGAACAAGACTGGATCGCCACCACCTGCAGCATTAAAGAAGCTGGTACCAAAGTGTCGGTCTGTCAATAACATAGTTACCGTACCGGCCAATACAGGCATAACCAATACCAATAAATAGGCGGTAATTAACCAAGTCCATACGAACATTGGCATTTTCATTAATGTCATGCCAGGGGCACGCATATTCAGAATGGTAGTAATAATGTTAATCGCACCCATAATTGAAGAAGCACCCAATATATGAACTGCAAAAATCATTAAATCAACACCTAAACCACCCTGCACAGAAAGTGGAGGATAGAATGTCCAACCACCAGCTGCTGCACCACCAGGTACAAAGAATGAAATAATTAAGAATGATGCTGCAACCGGCAATAACCAAAAGCTCCAGTTATTCATACGAGCAAAAGCCATATCTGGCGCACCAATCATCATCGGTACTTGCCAATTAGCAAAACCAACAAATGCCGGCATAACGGCACCAAACACCATTATTAGGCCATGTAACGTGGTGAATTGATTGAATAGTTCTGGCTCTAAAATTTGTATCCCTGGCTGATATAATTCCGCCCGGATACCCATTGCCAGCGTTCCGCCAACAAAAAACATCGAAAGTGCAAACCAAAGATACATGGTACCGATATCTTTATGATTTGTCGTCATTACCCAGCGCATAATACCTGTTGGATGATGATCACCATGCCCGTGCCCATGCACGTCACCGTGTACTGCTGCCATAATTTTCTCCTTAATACTTACTTAAAATCTAGCTTTGCAAATTCTTAACAATCAAATCAGCTTTTTTCGTTGGTAACAATAGAGCCATCAACAAGACCTAGCTTTTGTTTCTCTGATGTTTCTTCTGCAGCTAATTTTTCCTGTTGCTCAGCTACCCATTCAGCATATTGTTCAGCTTCAAGAGCTTCAACCACAATCGGCATATAACCATGATCTTTTCCACACAGTTCCGCACACTGACCACGATAAATACCAGGGTTATCAACTTCAAACCAACTATCACGAATAAAACCAGGGATAGCATCTTGCTTAACCGCTAGTGCAGGCACCCACCATGCGTGGATCACATCGTTTGCTGTAATAATAAGACGTACTTTCTTGCCAACAGGCACAACTAAATTATTATCAACTTCCAACAAGTAATTTTCACCTTTAGGCTCTTTATTCTCTATTTGTGCAACAGGTGTCGATAATTTACTGTAAAAGCTTATACCTTCACCATCACCTTGAAGATAGTCATAACCCCACATCCACTGATAACCGGTTACTTTAATGGTCATATCAGGTTCAGAAGTATCCTTCATTGCGATTACAGTCTTAGTTGCTGGCCATGCCATAAGAACAAGAATAATAACAGGTATCACTGTCCAGACAATTTCAACCGAAGTACTATGATGAAAATTTGCAGCCTTGTACCCTTGTGATTTACGATGCTTCAGCACCGAATAAAACATGACACCAAACACACCAATAAAAATTACCAAACAAATCCACATCAACACAATATGTTGATCATAAACATCTTGGGCAATAAAATTCTGCGGCTCTGGTAAATTATATTTAGAGCCAATTGCCATACTTGAGTACAGAGCGAGTCCGAAAATACCCGCTAGGCTTGCTACTAACTTACTACTCATATATCCCCCCCACATGATTACTAATTTTACTGATTTCAGGTACAACCTTATTCGCAAATCAAACCTGAATAATTCTCTACTCAGCCAATTTACGAAACAAGTTATACGTCAGAAATATCGTTTTTTGTTATAGCTATAACCACACCACGATTGACGACAATTATATTTCTAAGGCTGAATTTCTTAAATATCTGCAACTTAGATTTCTTAGTAATTGGTAACGCATAAATACTAATAAATCGTGGCGAAATTCTAGCATGTAGACTTTACACAAACAAGGAAAAATCATGATTTTTATAGTAAAATTTCCCTGTTTACAAAGTGGTAATGTACTTTATTTTATTTCACAAGGCTCTTTTTTAATACGAAAAATTATGTATAAAATGATTTTAACTAAACATTAGAAACTATCTTTGAAAAATAAAATCGATAATATTCTAAAAGAATAATATTAATTACTACCTAGATCCTGCAGGTTATCGTGCATATAATGTGCAATAGATCGTTTTATAAAGTGAATCTTATTCTACGTGGAATACTTATTGACATTCCCAAGGAATAAAGCTTGCTATATAGAACAATATGTTCTGTATTACCTAGGTACTACTAACCCTCTATACCAATTGAATCAAGAACGTAATAAATAGCAGAATAACTACAATCGGAATAACAAACCCCATCCAGTCTGAAGATGAACCTTTAGGACTATTCTTTATCATTTCCCGAGACCTTGGAAACAGATATACAATAAACATTATCAACGCCATTGCCGCAACAATTTTCATCCAATCCATAACTTAAAAACCTTTGATCAAACCCTACACCCACAAAACAAAACCCCCGAACAATTCGGGGGTTTTGAGGAACCATCAAAGCTTACTAGAATTAATCATCGCCACCCATAATTCCTAGAATTTGTAATAAACTAATGAAAATATTGAAAATGGTCAGATACAAGCCGATGGTTGCCATTACATAATTAGTCTCTCCACCATTAATAATTCGACTGGTGTCATACAAAATAAAGCCGCTCATAATCATAATAACAACAACAGATATCATTAGCGACATAGCAGGTATTGCTAAGAATATATTTGCCAATGCTGCAATTATCACTAACATCATACCTACCATAAGAAATCCACCCATGAAGCTAAAATCTTTGCGTGTTGTTAGCACATAAGCAGATAACCCTAAAAATATAGTGCCAGTACCACCTAGAGCCAGCATAATGATATTTCCACCATTAGGTAGCGAGGCATATGCGCTCAACATCGGTCCTAGTCCAAATCCCAGCATACCTGTTACTAGAAAAACAATGCCAATGCCAACAGGTGAATTGGCAAAACGTGGCAATACAAACATAGCAATCACCATGCCACCAATAACTGAGATCAAATACGTCATTGGTGGCATACTCAAAGCTACCGAAATTGCCGCAGTCAATCCACTAAACAATAATGTCATTGAAAGCAACATATAGGTATTACGTAATACCTTATTTGTAGCCAGTGCAGATGCTGACTTTTGGGTAGCTGTTGTGTAGTTTTGGTTCATTACGAAATCTCCAATAAAAAATTAAATTAAACCCTGCAAGTCCTCACTCATATTCTCCACAATATATGCTCCATATAGCAAACTTTATTCTTTAAAAACATCAATAAGAATTCCGTGCAAAATAAAACCTACTCTATGAAACAATCCACTGCACATTATATGCACGACCACTTGCAGGATCCAGGTTAGAAACTATTCTTCCGCCGAGTTTGGCAATTGTGTACCATGAATAGTTCAAAGCACATCCTAAAAATACAGATATTAATCATCATGATACTTGTTATCATAATCTAATTAGCATTATTTTCTTGCCCAAGTACTATTTGCTGTTTGATACCACCAACCTGGTTTAGCTAAATTTATCCAACGTTGGCTAAAAGTCACACGAATATCTTTTTCCCATTCAGGGTGGCTATTTGCACGTGCTATTTCTCGATACAGCGCACTTCGATCCTGATTTTCTGCCGCGACAAATGAGTTCACTAGCTGTCTTTTAGCCAATGGAATAGAATTGGCATCACGTATCGCGATTAGACCATCATATGTTAATCCTACTGCGCCACTAACATAATATGGTGCCAATTCACCATGCCTGCTCTGCATACTTTGTTTAAGATTTACGATAGCAGGTGTATTCACTTCAAGATTAGCTGTAGCATAACCAACAAACGGAATCATTGATAAGCATACCAATAACACTATACGACAAACAACGTTATTCATTAAGACACCTCCATAATAACTATAGCCTAAACAAATATTGTGCCAGCACTTTATTCCTCTTCACTTTCAAGCTGCCAAACTTCTTCAATAATCTTATCAGCAGCTTTCTCTGCTGCAGCGGCAGGAAAATAAATATTAATCGTAACACATGCTGGTAATATGTTAACAAACACCAACAAACCAATAGTAACAAGTATTTTTCTCATAACATTTCCTATTGGACAATTGGACCTTGTCCATTAGTAATTCGCTGTAAACGATCAATCAATACCGGCCAATCCACACTACGATTATGACCAATCACTGTTATCGCAGGAACCCCACCCCCCTTAACAAGGGTATAATTTGATAACTCAGGTTGATACGATTCAGATTCAATACCACCCATATTACAAATATTATCACTTAATAGGCAGCGCCAACCTATCTCTGAATACATGAATGATTTAAAAAAACGTAGAAAACTCCGCTGAATTGCAGCTACAGCACCGGATCCTCCAAGAGCTGAAATATTTTGTACCGCAGCTTGGCTTATTTGTCGTGAATAATCACCCGGACTACTGAACAAATGTGCGTCAAATTTAACTGGTAGCCAATTAACAAGTTCAAGGTTACGCACATTCATATCAACAAGTCCTTGCATATTACCAAATGAAAAAGTTTGGGTTAACAAATCTAAATCTAAATTACGCATTTCTAAGTCAACTTCCAAACGCGGTGCAAGTCCCAACGGCTCAACTAACTTTAAATTATTAGCTATCACAGTTCCGTCAAAAATATTAAACAGCAATGTGCCATCAACAGTAACAACTGACTGACTATAACTTATTTTTGGAATTACACCTGACAATGTTCCATGCATTAACTGAGTTTGCAAAGCTTCTGTTAGCGTTTGCATTGAAATAGGTAAAAATTCACCGCTGAATTGCCAAGACCAGTCATCATCCTGCCATGACGCTTTAAAATCTTCTAGTTTCAATTGACTATCCAGCACAGGCAAAACTAACTGAGGAATCCTTAGTTCATCTTTACTAATCTCCAATGGCACGCGTACTTCACCCAATGGAATACTTAAAATTTCTCCATTTAACATGCTAATATCAGCAATTGTTACTTGCTCACTATTCCATGGAATATGAGCATTTATTCTTTCGAATGCAAAACGCTCACGCTGATCAATCACCGAAGAATCATATAAATCAAAAATTAACAACTTATTCAAACCATTACGATAGTGCCATGTAAAACCAGCATACCCATCTACTTCTATTTCAGAAAAAACTGTTTCAGCTAAGAATGGTTGTAATATTTGATCATACAAAACATGTAAATCAAGCTTATTGACATATAGATAAAAATCAGTCCAGTCATTGCTTAAACGATCTAATTCACCAGAGAAGCTCACTCTACCAACATCTGTAAACTGCAAATCTCCATTAAGCAAACGAATATTTTCTGTATTCAGCGTGCCTTCCAAACTAAGATGATGACCTTTACCCGTCAAATAAAGCGGCTGCCAAAATACCTCGCCATTCAACCAAGCAAATTTCCCTTGCCATTGCCATTGTTTGTTACGCGGCATAAACTTTGCATTTACATTGATTTCTACACTTACATTTTCACCTGCATGCAAACCACTATTATCACTAAAGGCCAACGCATCAATTAACAACTCCGCTACAATTTTAGTGACCTCTTCAGCATTACCATTAAACTTAACAAAACCATTAACTTTTCCTTTAGTTGGAAGTGGCAATGAAGCTAAATTAGGCAACCATTTTGCAATATGTAACACCTGCCCATTTTTAATGTCCAACTCACCACGCCAGGCATTTGTATCCCATTGCAGAATAAATTTAACACTCTCATTAATTATGGGATTAATTTCTATTTCAAGAAATTTTTTGTCTGGAATAAAACTTAAAGAAACATTTAATGATGAAAGATTTGACAAATGGACAGTGCCATTAGTACAACTGACCAGTCTACGGGTTAATTTAAAGTTATCACAAACAAGTGTAAGGTTACGCCAGGTTTCTTCCTGTACAGTAATCTTATCTATATAAATTTCAAGATGCAATGTTTGCAAACCAGCCAATTTAACCCGCATATTGCTAACACTAAGAATAGGACTACTAATATCTTCAAGTGAAAATATTATTCGCGAATAATTAGCATAAGCGGAATAACATAGCGCACTAGCTGTAGTAAATATACAAACTAACAAGATTCGCATCATTCAGCCGAATAACACAAAATTAAAGTGACTCTAGCAAGAATAATTAATATTCATTAGAATCATACCGAAAAAACTCCTGTAGACAAATAACGATCACCTCGGTCACAAACAATAAAAACAATGACTGCATTTTCTACAGTTGCAGAAATTCGAAGTGCTGCTGCTAATGCACCACCAGATGAAACACCAGCAAAGATACCCTCCTCACGCGCCAAACGTCGCGTCATTTTTTCAGATTCATCCTGAGAAACCAATGTAATTTGATCTATACGGCCAGCATCATAGATTTTTGGTAAATATGCCTCTGGCCACTTACGAATTCCTGGAATTTGCGCTCCATCTTCCGGCTGAACACCAACAATCCTAATTGATGGTTGTTTTTCTTTAAAATATTTAGCACATCCCATGATCGTTCCAGTAGTACCCATACTACTAACAAAGTGAGTTATTTTTTCATTAGTTTCACGCCAAATTTCTGGTGCAGTTCCTTCATAGTGCGCCAATGGATTATCTTGATTAGCAAATTGATCAAGAATTATTCCCTTACCTTGATCACGCATAGACTCAGCCATATCTCGCGCTTTCTCCATGCCGCCATCTTTTGAAACAAGCACAATCTCCGCACCATATGCACTCATTGATTGGCGTCTTTCAATGCTAAGATTCTCCGGCATAATCAATATCATCCGATAACCCATCATTGCTGCCACCATCGCTAATGCAATACCAGTGTTACCACTTGTTGCTTCAATTAACGTATCACCAGGCTTAATATCACCTCTTTCTTGCGCACGTAAAACCATTGACAAAGCAGGACGATCTTTTACTGATCCGGCAGGATTGTTACCTTCAAGTTTAGCCAGAATAATGTTACTGGTTTCACCAGGCAAACGCTTTAACCTCACCAAAGGGGTATTTCCAACACAGTTTTCAATTGATTTAGATCTATACATACAACCCCAATACCCTTGTTATAAACTCAACATACCCGCATAGGATATTTATTAAGCAAATCATCAATTTCCTCAATTGGCAATGGTCTGCTAAATAAATACCCTTGAAACATATTACAGCCATTTTCTTTCAGAAAAGCAAGTTGAGATTCTGTTTCAACACCCTCAGCAATAATATCTAATTTAAAATTATCTGCCAAATCAATGATGGTTTTCACCATTATCTCACCACTTACATCCTGATAAATATCGCGCACAAAGCTTTGATCTATTTTAAGTTGATCAATCTGTAATTTTTTTAAATATGTTAATGAGGAATAGCCAGTGCCAAAGTCATCTAACGACAATTGAACCCCGAGCGTTCTCAGCAGAGCTATTTGTTCCAATGCATGAGTGTCATCCAACACAACACTCTCGGTTAATTCTAGTTTCAGAAGCGACGGTTCAATACCGTATGATTGAATGGCTGCTGCAACAGTTTTAACAAAATTCTTATCGTGAAATTGACGGCTACTAATGTTAATGGCAATACTCAGCTTATTTGTTTTGGTATTTTTACACCACAATACCAACTGCGCACAAACGACATCAAGTATCCACTGCCCCAGCTCCATTATTAGCGAACTTTCCTCTGCAATAGGAATAAATTTTAACGGAGAAAACATGCCGTGCCTAGGGTGATCCCAACGTATCAACGCCTCTACTCCAGTCGTTTTATTATTGCTGTCCACTTGAATCTGATAATACAATTGCAATTGTTTATCAACTAAGGCACAGTGCAACTCTGACTCTATCTTGGCACGTTCATCTATTTCCATTTGCACACTTGAATCAAAGAAGTGCACTCTGTTTCGTCCACGATCTTTGGCTTGATACATGGCAGCATCTACATGCTTAATTAATGTATCTGCCGAATCATCGCCACAAAAAGTGATGATACCGATACTTGGCGAAGTGTAATACTCATGCCGGTCGATAAAATAGGGTTCAATCAGCTTGTTACGTATCTTTTCTGCAAAATCTCTGGCATTTTGTGATGCCACTTCAACATCTTTATTTAGATTAGTGAGCATTACCATAAATTCATCACCGCCAAAACGTGCCACGATATCAGTATCACGAGTACAAATTGTCAGACGATTTGCAATCTCTATTAAAAATTTATCGCCATGGTCACGCCCAAATACATCATTAATTGATTTAAACTTATCGATATCTAAAAATAACAAAGCACCATAATATCCCGTACTTTTTGACATAACAATCGCTGATTTTAAATGTTGATCTATTAATAAACGTCGATTCGGCAAACTAGTAAGTTCATCATAAAAACTTAGATTGTAAATCTTATTTTCAGCACTTTTGCGTGCAGAAATATCTTGAAAAATACTAACATATTGAGTCGTCTCATCTATAATATTTTTTACTGCAGAGATACTTAGCTGTACAGGATAAACACTTCCATCCTTATGCTTAAAGTCTACTTCTCCATGCCAATCATTTTTCTCATCAAGTGTTCCCCACATATCTTGAAAAAATTGTTCATTCTGACATTCAAGCTGAAGTATTGATGGTAATTTACCAATAACCTCCTCTGACTTGTATTTAGTAATTTTTGTAAAGGCTGAATTTATCTTGACAATAACTCCTTCAGCGTTGGTTATCATTATTCCATCTGATGATTCTAAAGCTACTGCAGCAATACGTAAGTCTTGATCATATTCCTTGCGTTCAAGCCACAACCCTAAATCATTTGCAACAGCTCTAATGAGCGTCTGTTCTTCTGGGTATATAAATGATTTCTTCTGTGAATAACATACACTTAACTTGCCACAAACCACACCCTTAACACTAATTTCAGACTGCAATTTTGGTGTAGAATACGTCAAATGGCTATCCAAGGAAGAAAACTGTTGCCCATTAATTTCAATGTCAACAACCATAAGATTAGGGAATTGCATCGCTGGTATCAAACATTCAATCGTTTTCTTACAAACATCAGCGATAGATAATTTTAAATCTAGGTAATGACGAATCTCATAAAGACATGTCATTTCTTTCAACCTCTCTTTCAGCTGCTCAGCAGTACGTTTTTGCTGCAATACCGCGTTAATCCTACCAGGAAGTAATTTTAAATAACCATAGTCAGAATCTTTAATCAAGTAATCACTAACTATTTTAAATGCCCGAGCTGCGATTTCTTCAGTACCAACACCAGTAATTAGAATCACCGTTTGATCAACAAATTCCTCTCGCATATCTAGCGCAGTACCATCAGATAGATTATAGTCAGCGACAATAATATCAAAATTATTATTCGCTAGTATCTGGCGTGCTTCACTTACAGAATGGGCAACCTTTACTAAATAAGGCAGCTTATTTTCGGCAATATTTCTCACGAATGCCATCTCATCAACCTGATCGTTTTCAATTAACAGAAGAGAGATAGGCTCCGCAAAATAATCATTAACTGACAATGTAGATCCCATTACTATTTTATTGATTCCTCACAGCACAACCAGTAGTTTCGAATAACACGCATAACTTCTACAAACTGCACATAATCTACCGGTTTAACCATATAACCGGCTACATTATTACTAAACGAAGCAATCCGATCTACTTCTTCTTTCGAGGTCGTCAAAACCACCACTGGAATAGCACTTAACGCCGGATCAGCTTTCATTTCGACCAAAAACTCAATGCCGTTCATACGTGGCATATTAAGATCCAGAAGGATTAATTGTGGACGAATATTAGTTTTATCACGCAAAAATTTCAGCCCTTCTTCACCATTTGTTACATAATCAAGAGGATTAGCTGCGCCCAAATCCTTCAACGCACGACGTACCGTCATTATGTCAATGTCATCGTCTTCAATCAAAAGAATATTGTCGTTTACTTTCATTAAATGCCCCTCCTTTAAGTAAACACTATTTATGCCTTATCAATGCCTTACATGCACAATACAACAGATTGTTTAATCAACTTGAGAGTTAAAAGTTCTCGTTAAATTCTTGATTTAAAGAAACGCTGAATTAACTACGCTATTGAAATAGATGATTTATTTTAAAATTACCAGTTAAGTTCTGAAAAAAATAAATGCCATCTATTTCAATGAGTTACGAGAACTTTTGACTCTCAAGTTTAATCAAGTAAGTATAAGTCGAATACTTACTGATATCACCTAAGGAAGAAAATTTGTTCTATACAAGCTACAAGCCACACTTTATGCATTATATGCACGATAGATTTCAAAATTCAGCTCTAATCAACCACAATACACGGTAGCGTAAAATTAAATGCAGTACCAACACCCACCGTAGATTCAACCCAAATCGTTCCGCCTTCCAATTCAATAATCTTTCTTACCAGAGAAAGTCCAACACCGGCACCTTCTACCTCATCACGCCGACTCAAGGTCTGAAATAATTCAAAAATCTTATTAAAATATTTAGTATCAATACCGGGACCATTATCCTTGATAGTAAAGTGCCATAAAGCGCCCTCTTTAACACAATCAACCACCACCTTTCCAACTGGTTTATCCATAAACTTAACTGCATTAGCAAGTAAATTTTGAAACAACTGCTGTGCTTTAAAAGCCTCTATCATAACTTGCGGTAGCGGTGCAACAACCTCTACGCTGATATGAGAAGGAGCAGCCAAAAGTTCAATTACATTATGTACCAACGATTCTAAATCCACTACCTGCCGATCTTCCCGATTACGCCCAGCACGAGAATAAGCGAGGATACCATCCACTAATTTATTAAGGCGCGTCACTCGATTAGCAATCAAACCTAATTGTTGAGCACCATCTGCATCAAGCTTGTCTGCATAATCTTCTATCAACCAATTTGTGAGTGAATGAATGCCACGCAAAGGAGCTTTTAAATCATGAGATACAACATATGCAAAATCTGATAATTCCTTATTAGTTTCTTCCAGCTCTTTTATCACCTCAATATTACGTTCTTCCAATAACTTAAGATTAGTTATTTCTGCACGAATAGCAATATACTGAATTGGCTCCCCACCCTGACCCAAAATAGGAACAATGGTAGTATTTACCCAATAAATAGACCCATCTTTTGCACGATTCCTTATCTCACCTTTCCAAGTGTTACCACTTTTAATCGTACCCCATAAATTCTTAAAAAAATCCTTAGTATGATAGCCAGAATTAATAATACGATGATCCTTACCAAGTAGCTCGTCACTGGAATATTGTGATATAGCGCAAAACTTATCATTAACATAACTAATCTTGCCACGCCGATCAGTGACGGCAACAATCGCATGCTCATCCAGTGCTATTTTGAAATTTTCTAAATCAGCCACTGTATTACAATCCCTAAAAATATTACCTAGAGCCTAAAATGATCACGTACATTATGCAAACAACATAGTCTCACAGTTAGGAACGTGCATGAAATAACTTGAGCACCTAGCTTTGTCTTTATGCTCATCTTCTGCATTATGTAAACAGTTACATAGCCGTGCTATGCGCCTGTTTACACGCTTTGAATATGAGCATAAATCCTGTGCTAGATGCTCAAGTTATTTCATGCGCGTTCCTTAGAGCTTATTCTATATATCGAACATCACGTTACATAACATCACCATAATTTCTTGCAGCAAGCCAAATTGTCATATAAATACGTACTATTTTTTATAGTATTAAGCAAACATCAAACTATCTTCACTATTATGTATTTTTCATCATTAACTTGCATTGTATGCACTGGCATCAATAACATCAAATTACACAAAAAAACAGGCACCCTTCATATCATCCTCAAAGTAATTTACACTTTTGATGCAAAAAAACAAACCTATTATAGCCACACATCTAATTCAAGACCTAGGAGCCTGTCGGACTTATGATTTCGAAGCGAAAATCTGGAGAATCGAGGCCAAATTCTTACTGGTTTGAGGCGAATATTGAGTATATTTAACGAAAACCGGGGAGGATTTGGGTCGACTTCTCCGAATTTGTAGCCGAAACTCATAAGTCCGACAGGCTCCTAGTTCCCATGCCCCTGCGTGGGAACTCATATATTTATGTCAAAAAATTACAATTAGGGTGCATTCTATGCACCATTTGGACAAACTATTATTGCCTCATCCCTAAACCAATACTTCAATCGGCACAGGATGGCTAAGAAATGAGGTTGGACTAGCTGTTAGACCATAAGCACCAGATTGTAAGACGGCAATTAAATCCCCAGCCTCAGCTTTAGCCATTTCCATTTGATCGGCCAACAAGTCAAGTGGCGTACAAAGTGGTCCAACAACAGAAACAACCTCTCTTTCTTTGCCTTCCACCTTATTACCAACTAAAACAGGATAGTTTTTACGAATCACTTGGCCAAAATTACCAGAAGCAGCAAGATGATGATGTAATCCGCCATCAGTCACCAAAAACACTTTTCCTCTTGATATTTTCCGCTCCAATACACGACAGACATAAACTCCAGCCTCCGCAACTAGATAACGACCAAGCTCAATCACAATCTTAGCTTCTGGTAGCTTTTGTTTAACTTCTGGCAACAAATTATATAAATTTTTCCCAATAGCTTCCAAATCCAGTCTAGTATCTCCAGGAAAATAAGGAACACCAAAACCACCGCCAATATTTAGCAAGCGTACTGGCATCGGTGCATCATTAGCCAGGTGCATACTTAATTGCAAGGTTTTTTCATGAGCTTCTTGGATAGCACTAGCTTTAAGGTTTTGTGAACCACTAAAAATATGAAACCCCATAAAATTTAAGCCAAGTTCACCAATACGAGTCAACATTTCTGGAACACGCTCAGCATCCACACCAAACTGTTTTGCACCCCCAGACATTTTCATACCTGAAGACTTAAGCTCAAAATCTGGATTAACCCTAACTGCCACCTTGGGACAAAGTCCTAGTTTTTTACCTATACGTGCAATACACTCCATTTCCTGCTCAGACTCCATATTAATAACAATACCTGCAGCAATCGCACTAACTAGCTCCAACTCTTTTTTACCTGGGCCAGCAAAACTAATTCTATCTGGCGCCATTACAGTATCTAGCGCAGTCCTTATTTCTCCTATTGATGCAACATCTATCCCATCGACCAAACTTGCCAAATGCTGCACCACCGCCGGCATAGGATTAGCTTTCATTGCATAATGAAGATAGATGTCATTTGGTAAATATTGTCGTAACTGCGCCACACGCTCGGTAATTTTCTTTCTGTCATAAGCATAGAATGGGGTACCACCAACACGCTCAACTAACCGTTCAAGTGCTACACCACCAATTTGCAAACAATCATTCTGTACAGGAAATTGAGTCAATGACAAATGTTGAGGAAGAATAGCTTTCATACACTAATATTTATGAAAGTTTGTTGCAGTTCATGCGCAAGACACTTACGATCAATCTTACCATTGGCGTTACGTGGCAATTCGTTTGTTCGAATATCAATCAGGCTAGGCAACATAAAGGCAGGCAAATGACGTTTACAAGCCATCAATAATTTATCAGCATCAAGCGTTACGCCTGCACGTGATGTAACAACTACAACTATAGCTTGACCTAAGTTAGGATGAGGAACACCAATTGCCACTGCTTCACCAACTTGTTCTGTCGCATAAATAACATCTTCCACTTCAGTTGGGCTCACACGATAACCAGAGGTCTTAATCATTTCATCACGACGACTAATAAAATAAAAATAACCACCTTTATCCACACGCACCGTATCACCAGACCAAACAGCCAACTCTTGCATAGATAGACCTATTTGATTAGACACAAGTGGTTTAAAACATGCAGCAGTTTTTTGAGTGTCATTCCAGTATCCTAATGACACTAATGGTCCACAATGAACAAGCTCTCCCGGCTCTTCTGGTGCACAATGTGTACCATCTTCACGTAATACAAATACTTTGGCATTAGGGATTGCTTTGCCTATAGAGTCAGGGCGCTTATCAACTTCTTCTGATGGCAAATAAGTTGAGCGAAACGCCTCTGTAAGACCATACATCAAAAACACCTTGGTTTTAGGCAGCGCACGACGAATCAAATGAAGTGTCTGACGCGGCATTACACCACCAGAACTAGTGATATAACGTAAGCTATTTGCTTTATTTAAATTATTCAACTGAGACAGTTGAATCCATAACGGTGGAACTGCTGCCAAAGCACTAATATTTTCTTCCACAATAGTATTAACAATGTCACGTGGGAACAAATAATTCATTAAAACATTAGTAGCACCTACATAAAAAGCAGTTGTTAACTGACTAAACCCATAATCAAAACTTAAAGGAAGTACTGACAAGATCCTATCATCTGGGTTATTCTCTAAATACGTGGCGACACTCTTTGCACCAATAACAAGATTACGATGAGAAAGCACTACACCTTTAGGTTTTCCAGTACTGCCAGAAGTATAAAGTATGGCAGCCATGTCGCTATCAACACAACGATGGACGACACGATTATTTGTAGTTAAACAAATCTCTTCCCACGATACAATATTTAGATCTGGAATATGAGGAGCATTTCCAGTTACACCAACTACCACAATCGTATGCAGGTCTCGGCATTGTGGCAAAACAATCTCTAACAACTTCAATCTTGCAACTGAAGTCACCAAAATTCTAACATTACAGTCAGCTAAAATATAAGCAACTTGTTCTGGTTTAAGCAACTCATTTATGGGAACAAACACCCCACCAGCCAATGTCGTAGCAAACAACGAAACAACAGTTTCTATCCGTTTTTCCAGATAAACAGCAACACGTTCATGTCGAACAAGGCCAAAACCAAGTAAACCAGTAGCAGCTTTTCCAACCTCATCAGCAAGATCGGTATAATTTATTCTTCGTTTTTTATAAACTAAAGCTTCTTTATTACAATTCCTATCAGCCGATTTAAAAATCAATTCGTGAATTAATTTAGTCACTTAAAAATATTCTTCGCAACTGCTCATAGGTAGTGACGTAATAAGTGGTCGAATAATTGTATATTAGGAACGCGCATGGAATAAATTAGGCAACTAGCGCAGGATTTATGTTCATATTCAAGGCGTGTACACAGGCGCATAGCACGGCTATGTAACTGTTTGCATAACGCAGAAGGTGGGCTTAAATACAAAGCTAGTTGCCTAATTTATTCTATGCACGTTCCTTACTACTTACGGTAAAATACTAGGCGCATTCCTTACCATCCCAGTCAATCAGTTACCATTAATAACACATCTGACTTTTCATACAGGCTAACATGCTCTAAAATAAGCTCCAGCTCTCTCTCGTACAATCTAACACGCTCAAAAGCAACTTCTAGATTTTGCTGAGCTTGTTTATTTCCTGGATCAAATTGCAACGCAAGCCGTAACGCCTCAACAGCTTCTGTTTCTTTTCCTTGAACAAGATAAGCGTAGCCAATATTATTGTGCAAGTATGAGGCCGCGGGTGCAATACCAATAGCTTTCCTAAAATGCTGTACTGCCAAATCATAACGACCTTGTTTTGAGTAAATAACACCTAAAGCATTATGCGCCTCAACATAATCAGGGTGTCCTGCCAATGCTGTTTCATAGGCCTCAATTGCTTTTTCATAATTAACCACACGCTGATAATACCGACCAAGAGAATAGAATGTCATTGGGCTATTACTCGAATGCTGGATGTTCAAAACAGGCACTATTTCCACATCAATATCGGTTAACAAATCATTCTTATCAGACGAAACACATCCCAACAAAAATAAGATACAACCTAACATCCAAACAAGACCTTTAACCCTCAACATGATCTATTCTCCTGTTACACCTCTATCCTTTATTTTCTACCTAGATCCTACAAGTAATCGTGCATATAATGTGCAACAGATTGTTTCATAGAGTGAATCTTATTCTGCGTGGAATACTTATTGATATTCCCAAAGAATAAGGTTTGCTATATGGAACAATCTGTTGTGCA
>JAJFJL010000089.1 GCA_021774055.1 Nitrosomonas sp.
CCATTGAATTTTTAATGCAATTAAATTAAGTATTACTTAACTTGATATTAGGATTTTTTATGTATCCTTTTAGAGGAAAACAAGATCTTGAGTAGAACTTCACTGCAATGCAGAGAATGCAAAAAGGATTATGAAACTTCGTTCAAATACATCTGTGATGATTGTTTTGGACCACTTGATGTAAAGTATGCCTTCCCTAACATTTCAAAAGATACATTTTCTAATCGTGAACAAACCTACTGGCGATATTTTGAATTACTACCAATTGAGGACAAATCAAACATTGTAAATATTGGTGCTGGAATGACGCCGCTTATCAAAGCAGACAAACTTGGAGAAAAGTTAGGACTCAAGAATCTTTATATCAAAAATGATTCTGTAAACCCAACTTTTTCATTTAAAGATAGACCTGCAGGAGTAGCAATATCTAAAGCTAAAGAATTTGGATTATCTGCAGTTGGTTGTGCATCCACCGGTAATTTAGCATCAGCTACTGCAGCTCATGCTGCAAAAGCTGGATTTCCATGTCATATCTTTGCTCCAAGTGATATTGAAATGGCAAAAATTACTCAGGCATTATCATATGGTGCAAATTACATTGCAGTTGATGGAACGTATGATGATGCAAATAGAATAGCTGCTCAAATAGGTGATAGTAAAGGAATTGGAATTGTAAATATT
This sequence comes from Nitrosomonas sp., assembly GCA_021774055.1. Classification (GTDB taxonomy): domain Bacteria; phylum Pseudomonadota; class Gammaproteobacteria; order Burkholderiales; family Nitrosomonadaceae; genus Nitrosomonas. The sequence continues at coordinate 682 of JAJFJL010000089.1, forward strand.
AATATGCGTTCTCACTATGTTGAAGGCTCAAAAACTTTAGCATTTGAAGTTGCAGAACAACTTGGTTGGCAAGTACCTGATCAACTTATAGTTCCTGTAGGAAGTGGCGCAATGCTTAATGCTATTTGCAAAGGATTTGAAGAGCTGCAAACTGTTTCATTATTAGATGATGTTAAAAACATGCACATGATAGCAGCACAGCCACATGGATGTGCACCCATAGTTGATGCATTTAAGAAAAATAGTAAAGAAGTGATCCCAGTTGAACATCCTGATACTGTTGCAAAAAGTTTAGCGATAGGTGATCCTGGAGATGGTAGGTATGTACTCAAAAGATTACAACAATACAACGGGTTTGCCGAAGAATGCAACAATAAAGAGATTTTAGACGCTATACTACTTTTGGCTCAAACTGAAGGTATCTTTACAGAGCCTGCAGGAGGCGTTTCAGTATCTGTCTTACAAAAAATGGTAGAGCAGGGAAAAATTGATTCTGGTGATAAAGTAGTATGTTATGTGACTGGAAATGGCCTTAAGGCGACAGAATCTATCATGCAAGTACTTCAAAAACCCAAAGTGCTCAAAGCAGATGTGGCTGAAATATCGGCGGTAGTAAACTAGTATGGCAAAAATAATTTTTACAATTCCATCTGTACTAAATCAAGGTGGAGGAGAGAAGAAAACGGAAATCTCAGCTGACTCATTAAGTGATGCTTTTGCAAAAATTTCTGATGTAATGGGCGATGACTTTAAGCGTAGAGTACTGGAAAGTGATGGCACTCCACGTTCTCTGATTAATATTTACATTAATGGAAAAAATGCAAAATTTTCAAACGGGATGGAAACAACACTTGGTGATGGAGATGAGGTGTATATTTTGCCTGCAGTAGCTGGGGGATCCGAAGAGTTATCCTCTAAAGAACTAGATAAATTCTCGCGTCAGGTAATGCTTGAAGAAATAGGATATCAGGGACAACTAAAGCTAAAAAATAGTAAAATTTGTGTTGTGGGTGTAGGGGGACTTGGCAATCCAATAACATCACGCCTTGCTGCCATGGGTGTGGGTACTTTGCGTATAATTGATAGAGATGTAATTGAATTATCTAATTTACACCGACAAACAATGTTTGATGAAGATGATGTAGGACAAATTAAGGTTGAAGTTGCAGCCAAAAAATTACAAAAACTAAATCCTGATTGTAAAATTGAATCTCTAGCCGTTTCAGTTAATGATTATACTGCACTTGAAGTAATTGAAGGATGTGATGTTGTAATTGATGCACTAGATAGTGTCAATGCAAGATATGCACTAAACAAGGCATGTGTAAAATTAAACATTCCATTTGTTACTGGTGCAGCAGTTGGAGTGTCAGGCCAAGCATTTACAATTCTTCCTAAAACTAGCGCATGCTATTACTGCATGTTTCCATCATTAGATGAGGATTCAATGCCTACATGTAGTATTGAAGGCGTTCATCCATCAATTCTATCAATTGTTGGTGGAATTGAGGTTGCAGAAGCAGTAAAGGTGGTTTTAGGCAAAAAACCTAGTCTCTCTGAGAAAATACTCCATATCGATATTGAGAATCTTGATTTCTCTACCACTCGAACGTTTAGAGCTGAGGAATGCTCAGTATGTGGAACTGGCACGCCTGAACAAGTAGTAAAAGAAGAATTAATCCTAGAAGAACTATGTGGCAGAAACAGAGGCAAAAGAACCTTCTCTATTACTCCAACTAGCACCTTTGATCTTGATGTTGATTCTGTAACTGGAATTGCAAAGCAAAAGGGATTCCTAATTGATAATCAGGGTCAATTGGGTTTATCTCTGAGAACAAATGAAATGTCAGTTAGTTTCATGAAAAAAGGCTCTGCCGTTATTGTTGGACCAAAAGATGAGGCAGATGCAATATCGCTGTACAACGAATTACTAGGGAAAACTCTGTCTAAACCTGCAAATTAAATATCATTACTTGCAAACAATTCCATGAAATCACGGATAATTATTACAGGTTTATTTTTCCTAGTAGTAATATCTTTGACAAATTACACACATGCATATCAAACAGAAATTGGAGATGGAATTTTCATTTTTGTTCAGACAACTGTTAGAAACTCTGATGGTCAACTTGTTGCATACCTTGAATCCTCCAAATTTACCGATCTTAATTTAGAAATGTTAGAATCTTTTTTAGATTTGGAAACATCGAGAGGTGAGGATCCAATCGTTACAATAGATGAAAAAGAATACCAAGTAATTCGCAGAGTTACAACAAAAGTATTTCCAACTGAAGATCTAGTAGCTAGTACAATTTTATCAGATAACCTTGATGGGCAAACAATACTACTTGCCAGATTTGCCCATGATGGTTATACGGTATCAACTGGGGATACCTTGGAATCAATGTGGACTTTTATCAGGCCTGTCTCTTAGATAGTAAAACTCCAACCCCTATTGCAAAAAACACTACTAGTGGAACAAATCTATAAGGTTGGTTTGTTTGATTGGTAAATCCTGTCAGTATCGGTGCAATCAACAACATCCCTGAAATAAATACCATGATTGATTCCCCATGTTTTATTCCACTCCTTGATACCAAAAACAATCCTACCATTAATGGAATCATAAAGAGCATTACTAGACCATCAAATCGTAATTGATATGAAAAAGAGGTAAAACCCATCCAAAACTCTTTGGAATCAAACTTTTCTTCGGTTCCCTGAGTTGTGGAAAATCCTCCAATCGATGCTATTCCACCCACTAAAATGATCCCTGCAGTAATTCCTGCAGTAATCATTTTTTGTTTTCGTGAAATATTACTTCTTAAAATAAAGTAAAGGGACATCGGTAAAAATGCTGCAGTTAATGCCTTTGAGGGAATTGAAAATAGATATGATACTGGTGATAATGGCCAAAACCTGTACACTAGATATAAAGAAAGAAGATAAAATAATATCCAAAAATTTGTATAAGATAC
>JAJFJL010000090.1 GCA_021774055.1 Nitrosomonas sp.
AGATTTTGAGATTTAAGGCTAAAACATCCAATTTCCAGGAAATTATATGGATATTGGTGAATTTTCAAAAATCTTCGTTTTAAATAAGTTGCGTTACTTATTGTAAATAAAGTATTTTATGGGTTTTCGTTCAGACACTAACTAACCTCAACCTCAACAAGGTTGGCATTCTTGGATTAAATAGTAAAATAGACAAATACGATATCAAAAAGAAAACTTATGGCCTTTATTGCACAATTCATCACAAACTTTTATGACCAGCAAGAAGACAGGATCAGCCTTATATTCAATGGTAACGATGAAAAACAGTTGAAGGGCAATATGACACGTCAATTGTTCAAATGTTTATTAGCGCAACTTCCAGATTGGCTCGCGCAACAATCCCGCGATGCTATGCCCCATTCGAACGAACAACAACGGGAAATTAATCAAATTCATCATGAGGCTTCACAGCAAGAAGCGACCGTCACCTATGGAAAGGTGCAGCCAAACGAACAACTCGAAACCTTTCTGATTAATACCATTAGTTTTACCAAAGTAAATCAAATAGAGAATGATCAGAGAATCAGGCTTACATTCCTGGGTCTAAACAAAACGACTAAAGTCATATTTGTGCTCAATTCTAATCAGCTTCATAAACTCATCAATGAAATGCTTAAACAAGTTAAAGTCTGGGATATCAATAACCCATGGCAGGAGCAGAATGCCGCCTTCGCTTTGTCAGATAATAAAAGTGGAATGCTACATTAACGTTTTTTGAGTATAAGGCTAAATCTTGCATGGATAATGACCTGGCTAGCAGGGCGACCGTATATAAATTTATTAACCTTTAAATTCGCTCTGTTATGTAGAATGGCAAAATCAGCTCTAATATAAAAGCGCTTGCATATCAATGCATTAATGATTTGTGTGCGTATGCGGTCATCATGACCTGGTTAGCTATCGTTTGAGTGGCAAACAGTACCAAATTTGGTCATGTACAATTATCGTGACATTAGTGGGTTCGTTAATGTAATAATTAACGGTAAGTACTTGGCAAAAAATATCCTAACAAAACATTCTGCGCGTAACAACTTGAAAACAAAATATTTTGCTGGGAAAATCTTGACGGTAGAGAATGTTAACATAATTCCTGTCGACTACTTAGCAATCAACGGGGTGTGTGGCATAGCCCCGTCAGGTAGGGTGCAATAACCGCAGGGCATTGCACCAATGGACATATTTTACGGCGTAATGCCCTGCGGTTATTACGCCCTACAGCGCTATCTTGACATTCGTCGGTTGAACAACAGAGGAGTCAGGACTAGATACGCGCACTTATTTGCCAGACCTGATTCTGTGCTGGCGAAACATCCAATCTAGACCTGACCCCGAGATGTAGTTGTGACCCCGAGATGTAGTTGACCTGACCCCGAGATGTAGTTGTGCGAGATGTAGTTGTGTGTGTGACCCCATAGTTGTGGTATAGATAACTCGCTGAACTTAACGTGAAACAATCAGATTTAGGGAAGTTGAAATAGTTATGGGAAAACTTGATGCATCTACAGGACTATCAACAGAGGAAATTACTGCAATTAAGTTTATGGTTAAACGTAAAATTGCACTACAACTTCCAGAACTACCTGATTTAATCGAAATGCAATTATTTTATAACGCTAGATCTGCTTGGATGTTTACATGGAATGTATTGAATAAAGATGTTTATAGCTCTAAATTATCTATTGTAGAAATAAATTAGAGCAAAACGGTGCAGTGCCCCGTGGTTATTGCACCCTACTAAAATATTATCGCGTAGACTTGGTTAGCTTATTGAGCGTAGCGAGATAACGTAATCCAGCCTACGGACTACCTATTCCTCATTGTATTAACAAATGAAAAGCTGGCTAGGGTTAGTTAGAATCAGGAATTACATTTTAAGTGTTTAAACATATCCAGTGGAAATGTTATGGAAATTAAAAAATTTCAGTTAACCAATACAGGCAGATTTTCTGAAATAGAAGTTCTTCTTGCGCCGACTCCATCAAAACAATCAAATATTACGGTATTTGTAGGTAATAACGGTGCAGGGAAAACTTCGTTATTAAAATCACTTGCGACTTCTCTTAGCTGGCTGGTTGCCCGTTTACGTACTGAAAAGGGCAATGGAAACACTATCCCTGAAGACGTCATTCGCAATGGTGCCAACTATGCAACGATAGAGATTGAGCTGATCGACAAGAAAGATCGCGCAGTGAACTCTGATGTGGGTAGTGCTAATCCTGTATTTCACTGGTCAATAGCGAAAACCCGAAAGGGACGCAAGAGCGTGAAAACCAGTGTATTAACGGGTGCTTCTGAATTGGCAGGCTTTTATCGTGGCGGTTTGTCACAAGACGATAAAACTTCTGTTCCGCTTATTGCCTTCTATCCAGTTGAGCGCGTGGTGCTTGATATTCCATTGAAGATTAAGGATCGACATTCATTCTTACAGTTAGATGGTTATGACAATTCACTTAATCAGGGGGTAGATTTTCGTCGCTTTTTTGAATGGTTTCGGGAACGGGAAGATGCCGAGAATGAAACGGGTATTTCAGCGGATATGTTTAAACAAATTGCTAGGCTCTTTGATGATCAAGATGAAATTTGGACAAAGTTATCAGCATTAAAGGCTTCATCACGAGATCGCCAGTTAACAGCTGTACGTACAGCGATTAGTCATTTCATGCCAGGATTTAGCAGTTTGCGAGTACGTAGAAAACCACGTTTGCACATGTCTATTGATAAAAACGGAGAGACATTGAATGTTGCACAGTTGTCACAGGGAGAGAAATCATTAATGGCACTGGTGGGTGATATAGCCAGACGACTGGCAATGATGAATCCTGCGCTTGAAAACCCGCTACATGGCGATGGTGTGGTACTGATTGATGAGGTGGATTTGCATCTACACCCGAAATGGCAACGCACATTGATATCTAGCTTCACAGCAACATTCCCCAATTGCCAATTTGTATTGACCACGCATTCGCCCCTGGTCATTAGCGATAATAAAGATGTGCTTTGTTATTTATTGGATGATGGTGAATTAACAGTAGCCGAAGATTTATATGGCGCCGATGCAAATTCTGTACTGCTTAGCGTGATGGATACCGACATAAGAAATGCTGAAATTAATAAAAAACTTCACGATTTACTGGACGCGATTCAAGATGCCGAATTAGAACTGGCAAGTACTTTACTTTCTGAGCTTACAAAAGAATTACCTGAATCACATATTGAGCTAACCAAAGCGCGTTTGTTGTTACGTAAACAGGAATTACGTCATGCAAAAAATTGATAAAGGAGCAGCACCAAAGGTTCTCAATCAATGGCGAAAGAAAAATCCAACTAGTCGGTATACAGATGAAGCTATGACCCATGATGTCCGGCAAAGCATTCGTACCATGGCATTAAAAGAGCAGGGTTATTTATGCGCCTATTGTTGTGTTTTACTGCCGAATCATAAGGATTGCCATAACGAGCATGTTGAAGCACAAGCGCTATCGCCAAATCGCACGGTAGATTTCTCAAATATTGTGGTTAGTTGCAATACTAAAAAACAATGCGGCAACGCTCATGGGTCTCGACCTTTACCACTGACACCTCTCATGGATGAATGTGAAACTGAGTTGAAATTTATGCTTAGTGGTCGTGTAACAGGGTTAACAAACCGTGCCACAGAAATGATCGGTGCATTAAATCTTGGTGACTCAGCGCAACAAAATCGAGCGCTGATTGAAAAACGCAAACAGCTTATTGAAGCGTTGCTATGGAAAAATTATATTAATCCTGATGATGGACTGGATGACGATGCGTTGATTTTATTGGTGATTGATAATATTTCGCAACCAGTAAGTGGCAAGCTTGAATCATTTGCCCCTGTACTTGCCAACATTCTTTATGGCTGGTCAGGAGCTGGGATTAAATAATCACAGCAGCATACGGGGTATACTTGATCACATCATGTCAAATATTTTTACTGAAGTTGATCAACTGTTGGCCTAGCTGAATCGCTTGCTCCATCAAAGGTGATGTCTTCACCAAGGTGTCAGGCCTTACATTTGACATAGCAGAACACCAACAGACAAAAGGGACGCTATCTTTTTTTCTTGTCACCATAAAAATAATTGATGAATTTTAAGAGGATATAGGGGAATCATTCATAGAGATAGATCGAGAAAAATGATTCATATAGACTCCGCAGTTAATAAAACAACATAGAAAACACAGCAACTAAGAGCTATTGCTAGATATCAGGTTATCCATGTATTCTAATAAGGGAGATGGAAATTAATAATCATCCAAAAGCAAATATTAACTGAATGATATATATAAACTATATTTCATAAACTGGATGATTATTAATTTCCATTTCCCTAAACTAAGGACTCTATAACAAACCAATTAACTACGTTTCTGTGGCGCCGGACGCTCGTACCTCGCGCCGAGGTTATTGCGACGTTATGTGAAAAAATCACAGAGGATCAGTAGATATGTCCAAGAAAGAATTTACTCCAAATAAGTTGAGGCCATGGGTAGAAGCAAGAAAGAAATATCACTTGTCTCACGCTCAAATCCAGATGGCCAGGGAAATCGGATTAAATCCAAAGAAATTTGGTAGTCTTGCCAATCACAAGCAGGAAATATGGAAAGCTACGCTACCTGAATACATTGGGCATCTATATGAAAAGCGTTTTAAGAAAACTCAACCAGGTGATGTTCGTTCAATAGAAATAAAATTAAAAGAAAAGTCGAAAAGGAAAGAAACAAAAAAAACTGAAGGTCTTTCGACAGAAAAGGTGTCGGGCATTGTAATTTGCAGGCCGCGCGCGCAATGCAATGACTGACATTTGTTTTTGTCAGAGGAAGTATTTGGCATTCGCGTGATTATTTTCTTAAAGGTTACGGCTTTAATTCTGTAATTCTGGGGACACAATACTTAACTTTACGAACAAGTATTTAAATCAGCATTATCACCCCAGATTCTCTTACTCGTTATGCATTTCTAGGAGCCTGTCGGACTTATGATTTCGAAGCGAAAATTTGGAGAATCGAGGCCAGATTCTCACTGGTTTGAGGCGAATATTGAGTATATTTAACGAAAATCGGAGAGGATTTGGGCCGACTTCTCCGAATTTGCAGCCGAAACTCATAAGTCCGACAGGCTCCCTTAGGCATCCTTCATTATTTGGTTTGCATTTAAGGTAGTTATAAATGGTGCATGGAATACACCCTATGTGTAATTTTTGGGCATCAAAAGTGTAAACTACTTTAGGTATGATATGAAGAATGTCCATTTCTACCCCCAGGGATTAAATAGTTCCACTGAACTTTGTTGCATATCAGAAATATTTCGTGTTACCACAATGCAGTTGTTGACTAAACCGGTAACCGCTATTAACCCATCAATTGCTGGGAGTGGCTTGCCGATTATTTCTGATTTTCCCTGTACTATCCCCCATTCTGATGCTACTTTCATTTCTATTGAAAGAATCCTTCCTTCAAACCGCTGCTTTAAATCTTCTTCAACCCAAAGTCTTAACCTTTTTTTTCTATCTTCATTGGATGATTTTTCTATACCTTTTTCGATTTCTCCAAATGTAAGCACACTGAGGTATAAATTTTCTTCTTGTTGTTTTTGTAGCCATGCTATTACCTTTTTATTTGGCTTTGGTTTTATGATCTCAGAGATAACGCAAGTATCCAAAAGATATTTCATAGATCAATATCTCTTGGCAGATCCTTATTTCTTGTTATTTCGAGCCCAATTTCTACCAGAGGAGAATTTCTTAGGAACTGCACTAAATCTGTTTGTGGTTTAGTGATTTTGGTATATTCCTCAAATGACAGCACTACAACTGCCTTATTCCCATGTTTTGTAACAATTTGTGGCTCTTTGTGCATAGCATGCTCAACCAGTTGGCTAAATTTACTTTTTGCTTCCTGTAACTGCCATATATTGTCTTTCATGATCTTACCCGTAATTAATGACTAGTGCGACTAGACTTTAGTTCTTGCTTTAGGTTTTGTCAAATTTTATTAATGCGTTAAATAGCCTGTAATCTTGATAGGAAACAAGGAGTCAGGTCGTACGCCGTTACCGGTAACCTATCTAGCAGGTTAAAGTCCTGCCCGAGGAATTGCCCATTCATCTCGGTAGCACCGCAAAGCAGTATTTGAGTAATTGGATGCTGTAATTTTTGCAAGGGCGAAATTGCAGACCGTAACGCAAGTGAATCTGTATTAGCCTCGTTAACCAAATAAGGATGTTGACCCTTTGGCCTGATGAGGAAAACTGTTATCTTTCAATATATTAAATAGTATCAAGCTATTCAAATGGGACATATTGAAGGGATTCTTCGGGGTTATAAGAGTGGCATGTAATGGAAGATAAGTTGTGCAGGACGGGAGATCCAATATGGTGGTTTTTTTTGCAGAACCGACGGTCATCTATAAGTGAAGAGCGAAATGATGACGGGCTATATTGGAAGTCAGAGGGGTTTATATTACTGTTTGATGGTGAGCGACAACATAACGACACCGTAGGAAAGAGACCCTGCTTTATTCACGCAACTGAAGAGGAAAAGGCGTAGATGATTGCATCATGCTAAGGTAACTCGCAATAAATAACCCACCACTATTTTAGAGGTGCATTCTTGCCAATGTACTACGCAATCATTTAGATTTCAGCTGAGTAGTGGTGGTTTATTTATTTCTAGTTACCTAATTACTTCTATTATGGGCATGGCCACAGGAAAATAAAGCAGGTCAAATACTACATGGAAGAAAGTGTACGAAGTCAGTTAAGGTATCGACATAAAGTGAAAAATAGAGGTGCGTTTTATCACAGGTTTCCAAGAAGTTATTTATACGAATACCTGGTTTTATATAAGCCTCCTGTAAAGCCATTTTGGAGAAGTGTGCATGCTTAAGATGAAGAATATCGGAAAGCCGTATGCGTTAGTAGCGCACGTACGGTTTGATGAGGGGGAGCTGCTGGTATGCTGTATTTGAAGGTATTTAGCTGCTCTCTACTCTATTATAAAAGCTATATTGACACAGCTAGCTACATCGTTTCCCATGATCAAGAACAGCGTTCTCGAATAACCTCGCCGACAGAACAAATGGTTAATGTCATTGATACCGCACCCGGATCGGGTGTTTCAATACTTTTTTCTGCATGAGGACGTGCTCGTCCTATACCTCTTGGGACAGACACCTCTTGGGAAAAAGTCAGCTGCCGGATGATTTGTCCGTTTAGCTGCACGCCAGGGCGCAATGCTGGTACAGCTGGTAATTTGGCACTGTTGTTGCCATGTTGGTTAAATAAATTAATACATGACAAATATACGGGGATTCCGTATATTCAGTGACATGAAAACAGTCATTGAAACTCCAACATTTTAAAAGCAAGCCGATAAAATCTGGGCTGAGGATGAACGACTTGACTTCATTAGCTGGATAACAGAAAACAGTACACAAGGCGACGTTATCCCAGGCTCTAAGGGAATGCGTAAAGTTCTCTGGACTGCTGGAAAAACGGGTAAACGTGGCGGGGTTCGCGTGATTTATTTCAACATGGATGAAGAAGGCGTTATTCACCTAATATTTATTTACCGCAAATCGCAGAAAGAAAACGTGACGCCAAATGAATTAAAGCAATTTATAGACGAGGTCTAATATCATGATCAAAGAAAACGATATAGAGTCAATCACCAAGGCTGTTGAGTCTGACGCAGGAGAAGATTTGCCAGAATTACGTGAATCACTAAAAGAAATGATTGATGGCAAACAAGGCAGAACTTACACACCCGAACAGATTTTAGTGCGATCTGCGCGTGCAAAATTGGGCTTATCACAAAGCAAATTTGCCAAGCTTATTAATACATCCGTTTCCTCAGTACAAGACTGGGAACAAGGCCGCTTCAATCCACCGGGAGCCGTGCAGCTCTTGTTGCGCATTGCACTAAAACATCCTGACGTTGTTATGGAGCTGGCGGCATAGTCCATTCACTTTTTATCGCATTATTAGTTACTGTACTAGAAATACTAGGGTCAGGTCGTACGCCGTTACCGGCAACCTATCTAGCAGGTTAAAGTCCTGCCCGAGGAATTACCCATTCATCTCTGTAGTACCGCAAAGCAGACTTTGAGTAATTTTTTAGCAAACAATCAAGTTCAGATAATAAAGAATGATTAATTCACCTGTCAAACAGAATAATCATAAAAACAACGATAAGATCCAGCGCATCTTTTTTGCATTATGGCCTGACGACGCAACGCGAAAGCGAATCGTTGAATCATTTAAACAATTACCTATAGATAAAGAACAGGGTAGTATTGTAAATTTCGATAATCTACACATTACACTTCACTTTATTGGTAATGTAAATCAGCAAAAACGGGACTGTTTACACAGCGTGGCACAGACAGTAAAAGCGGACAGTTTTAATCTTGAGTTGGATCATTATAGTTATTTTTATAAACCCAAAATCTTGTGGATGGGCTTAAAACAAACACCTGAAGCACTGGAAACTTTGCATAAAACATTAGGTCGATCATTAGCCGAATGCGATTTTCGAATGGAGCATAGGCCCTATGTGCCACATATGACTTTAGTTAGAAAACTAGCTAAGCCTGAAGAATTTAAAGAAATCAAATCTGTTTTCTGGGAAGTTAAAGAGTTTGTTTTGGTGGAGTCTATTTCGATTGCGGGTAGGGTTCGTTATGAGGTGCGTGAGCGTTATGGATTGAAATAACGCTTTAGAATCGGCCGCTATGTTTCACTCTTCATAGAGTTATCACAAGACATCCTGCTATCGCGTTGTAGCGCTTGCCAAGGGAATGTTGCCTGCCTGCGTTTTGTGTTGAAACATCTTGTGAGTGTTGTATTTGCAAGTATCAAGTTGAATCATAAGGGGGCAGTTCTTGCAATATAACATTGAGAGACAAGGCATACCTTGTCTTGTCTCTACAGTATTAATTACACCATAATAAGATTGGTGCACTATTTTATGCTGTAGTGTAGTCACTGTGTGATCCATATATGCTAATAACAAAATAATCGTATATTTTCTTAACAATATGAAGGCATTTATTCTGTCATCGCTAGTTCATGTTCATCCAAGAGCGAATTAATATTCGTTACCAATTTAGCATACTGATTATTCACCATAATTCTGTGTGTATTCAACGAGTCAATAAGTTCTGTAGGTAGTAGAGATTCAGAACCGATATCCTCATAAGATTCATTCATTTTCATTCCTTGTTTTATTAAAGAAGAACATATTATCTGCGCTTAATATGACAATATTGTGACAAACTATTAATCAATAGTATCAGGTGAATAACGAACAGAAACAATACGTAGTAGTGTCAATATTGTAATAACAGTGATATTTAGTCCTACTTGTTTAATTGTATAGTCTTGATACCAGAGGCCAATTAATTCACCGATTAAGACAACTAAGGCAACGTCTAAAATAAATGTTACTTTTACTCTACCAACTTCCAAATACGATTGCAGTGTGCGAATAAGTTCTAGTATCGCCAGAATAAGTACTACGTCAATAATGATATGTTCTGCGACACTTGCCCAGCCTTTTTCTATGATTTGCGGCATATTGGACATCAAACTTACAATTCCTGCACCAACCCACAGATAAAGCGCAATAAGCAATAGCCCAACAATAAATTGTATGGCACGCGTGTGCCAGTTAGTGTCAATCAATTTAAACGATTCTTTTTTAGCGATAGCCTGATCAGTCATCATCTCTCCTGGTATTTTCAGTAATAAAAAACACCATCCTAGCGCGCTAATGTAAAAGTTTTATGACGCTTCTATCATTTGTTACTCGTTAATATATTTAAACAAAATTATTATTTTGTCTAGTTAACCGATTGAATTTCATTTATTAATTGCCAGGCAATTAATCTCTGCAAGAATTTCATTTGGTTGTCATGAAAATGAAATATTCGCTTAGTAGCATATCAACACTGCTGGAATATCTTAATAAATATTTCAGGAAATCTTTATGTATACGACAAATTTAATTAATGATCTGTAATTTATGTTTAAACACTTTTTACAAAATATTTCTTTACTAATTGGATTGGCTATAACGTTGTTGTCTACTTCTCCGGTTATGGGAAGCAGTTTAGATAACCTTGCTAATTCATTAGCCAAGATACGTGGTGAAGTTGAAGAATTACAAACACAACTTGATGCTGAGAAAGAAAAGCATACTAATGAAATATCTATTTTGTCTTCACAATTAACTGATTTAAGTATTGAAGAAAGAAGACAAGAAATGGGCATCAAGAAACTACAGAATTCTATAGAAAAGATGACGCTAGATTCCAAACAGGCGGAGCAATCTGGTGAGAGTTTAAAACCTGTTTTATTTGAAATATTAGCAACTTTTAAGCAGCATATTTTGACTGGTTTTCCATTCAAAGTAGACGACCGTATTAAGGCAATTGAAGACTTGGAAGATAATCTCTCCAATCAGTTAGTTGATCCTAATAAAGCGGTTAATCAAACCTGGGCTTTGATTGAAGATGAGATTCGTTTAAGTAAAGAAAATGGTATCTATCAACAAACAATTTTGTTGGATGGAGAAAAGGTATTGGCTGATATTGCAAAGCTGGGTTCAGTATTCTTATTCTTTCAAACTAGAGATAACCGAGTAGGTATGGCTAAAAGGTCTGCTAACAATAGTTGGAAATTTGAAGTAACTGATAGCGCTAGTGATATTGAGCAGATTGCGAAATTATTTGATGCATTAAAGAAACAAATTCGCCAAGGTTTTTTTGAATTACCGAATCCACTAAGAAAATGAATAAAATATTATTCTTTATATGGTTATTAGTCATGCTAATGGCAAGTCCTTCTTATGCAACTACAGATGATAAGACTAGTCCAGACAATGCATCATCTCCAGTGCCAGTTATAAAGCCAGATGCAGCACCAGAATCTAAACTAGCTACAGAACAGAATTACGCCAATCAAGCAAAGCAAGCCAAGGTTAATTTAGCAACAGCATATCAGCGTGAATATGCTTTTCTGACGGCACAGAAACGTGAATTAACTGCACGGTTAAAGAAGTATCAATCTAATACCGGAAGTGAGCAACGGGTGTTGAAAAACAAGATAAATACACTTGAACATGGTTCAGTTGAACGTTCTGCCAACATTGATCAATTGAATGTGCAACTAGCAGAAGCTGAACGCACTGGTGCAGCTATGAGTAAACGTAGTGATGCTTTGGAAATAACTTACTCGCAAGCAGAAGCTGCACTCAAAAACCATGACATTACGCTACCTGATTCGATTGAAAATGCAGTAGATAATGATTTAATAAAAGTTGGTTATTTATTTAACCAGGCATTGGCGTTGATTAATAACTTAGGCGCGATTCAAACGATACCAGGAGAATTTTTTCTTGAAAATGGTAAACAGACAACAGGGGAAATTATTCAGTTAGGGGGTATTGCTGCCTATGGCATTAGTGACGAGGGTAGTGGCAGTTTAGTGCCAGCCGGTGGTGGTGATTTCAAAATATGGCTTGAGCCAAGTGCAGATAGCGCAATTGCACTTAGTAAAAATCAACAGCCAAATAACTTAAAGTTGTTTTTGTTTGAATCACGTACTAGTGCAATTGAGGAATCTCCTGAGAAAACTGTTTTGGGTGTAATTAATTCTGGCGGAATTATTGGTTGGATAATTGTTTCACTCGGAGCTGTCGCCGCACTACTAATATTTGTTCGTATTTATTTGTTGCAATCAAATAGTAGAAATACACGACAACTTTCTAACCAAATAATACAACATGTTATAGATGGCAACTTAGATGCTGCTAAAAAAATATGTGAGCAAAGTTCTTCCGCAATTGCCCGTGTTTTATCAAGCACATTACATCATTTGAAAGATGATCGTGACCATATGGAAAGTGTGGTTCATGAAGCTATTTTGCAGGAATCCAGCCCACTAGATCGTTTTGGTTCAGCGATCTTAGTGATTGCCTCTGTTTCTCCATTGCTTGGTCTGCTTGGTACGGTTACCGGCATGATTTCTACTTTTGATGTGATTACCGAATTTGGTACAGGCGATCCTAAATTGCTTTCTGGTGGTATTTCTATTGCTTTGGTTACTACAAAACTTGGGTTGATTATTGCAATTCCCGCCTTGTTAGCTGGCTCATTATTATCTGCTTGGGCGAAAAATATTAAACGTGATATGGAACATGCAGCACTACGAGTTACCAATGTGTTTTTAGGTCGTCCTGATCCACAGAATGCAGCACTTGTCGCAGATAGTAAATTAAATAATAAGGAATGTGCATGAAATAATTTAGGCAACTTTTGAAGTTGCCAAGCCTTATTAGCTGGGCTAAAGCCCAGGTTCCAATGCGCGCAATTATCATCACTTTATATAGAAGCGGGGCTTTAGCCCTGCATATCATAGGTGTCGATTGAACTATGGAACGTGCATGCACGTTCCTAAGCCAACAAATTAAGGAAAAACAGTCATGTCTTTCACTATTGATGAATTTATATTTTTAGCTAAAGAGCTGTTTAATGCTGGTGGTGCCGTTATGTTGCCATTGTTTCTCTGTGCCTTATTACTTTGGTATGGCTTAGGGTATCGATTTTGGGTCATGCAAGCACCAAAGACTATGGGGATTCGTGACATGTTAGATTTTTATTGTGGAAACGATCGCAAGTCACCCAAAAACATTGTTGAGCAAGCTGTGCAGCAAGGAATTGAATTAAAGAGACAGAATGTCAACAATCTACGTCGACATTTGGATGAAGCTTTCTATGACTATAAACAAGAAATTAGAAAATTTTCTGTATTAGTTCGAACGATTGTTGCTGTTTCACCTTTATTAGGTTTGCTAGGAACTGTGATCGGCATGATTGAAACTTTTGATTCTTTGGCATCAATGTCTTTATTTACACAATCAGGTGGTATTGCAGGCGGAATATCACAGGCATTAATTTCAACTCAAATGGGATTGGTTGTAGCTATCCCAGGATTGCTGGTGTATAGCCTGCAACATAAAAAACAACAAGGAATCGAACGTGATCTTTATCAAGTTAGAGAATTGTTGTGTAACCAGGAAATATCCGTGGGAGGGTTTCATAATGAAATACAACGAACCAATTGAAGCAGATGCCAGTATAGATATTGGACCAATGATTGATATTGTTTTTATTTTATTAATATTTTTTATGGTCACGACAACTTTTGTCAAAGATATGAAACTGGAACTAGAACGTCCCAAGGCAAGTAGTTCGGTGGCAGCATCAAGCAAGGCGATTCGTTTGTTTGTGGATAACAGTGGCGCTACTTACGTGGATGGTGAACAAGTACGGCTGTGGCTGATACAAAGTAAATTACGTGATTTATTAAGTACCTCAACCAGTAAGGTAGTTTTGGTGGTTACTGATGAAGGGGTGCCTGCTGGTCGTTTGGTCGAAGTTGTTGATCAAGCACGTTTGGCAGGTGCAGAAAGTGTCGGTGTTGCAACTAAAAAAGAAGCGGGGTAACTATCAATGCAAAAAGTGAAATTTAATAAATATGGGTCAGCCTTTATTTTTATGTTGCTTGGTCCATTATTCGTCTTTGGTTTAATGCTGGCAATGAATCAATATATGGGGAACATTAAACAGGCACCAGTACAAGAAGTTACCCAAATCAGTATGGCCAAAGAAATCAAACAGCAACCTAAAAAGAAAATTAAAAAAGCAGAACCAAAAAAACAACTAAGTCGCGCGCAAGCACCAGCACCCTTCAAAGGTTTAAGTACTTCACTGTCGGGTATTGATTTAGGGTTGTTTGGTTTTGATGATGGCCAAATGGAGCATTTAGATGATGGCTTATTAGGTAACACCAGCAATGCAGTGATGACTGCAGATTTAGTTGATGTGCCACCGAGACCAGTATCAACAGGATCATTTAGATATCCACCTGCGGCAAAAAAGAATGGGGTTAAAGGTTATGTTGTGCTGTCGGTATTAGTTGCAGAAGATGGTTCGGTTAATCAAGTGCAGGTTTTGGAATCTAATCCATCTGGGGTTTTTGATTCTGCAGCACTACAAGGTATCCGTGCTTGGCAATTTGAACCAGCAAAATATAAAGGCGATGTGGTTAAAGTGTGGGCAAAACAAAAGATTCGTTTTGACTTGTCTTAGATCAATAAGCATGAATTATTTAATCATCATTAAGCAAATATACCTAATCATAGCGCTTGTTATTCTTAGCTATTATGGTGGTGTAGCATCGGCAACAGCAAATGAATCGCAACCCACCGATGCAATAGAACTTGCGGCGCTTATGTTGCGTGATGGTCATAATGACCGAGCTTTGATGGCTTTGCAAAATGTTAACCTGGAAGACAGCGAAACTGATTTAGCAAGATTTTATACGCTACAAGGTTTAGCTTATATGAATCTAAATGATTCTGTTGCTGCCAAAAGTAACTTGCAATTAGCATTAAAAAATGGACAGCAAGACAAAGTTATTTTTGTTTATCTAGCGCAAATATATTATTCCCTTAAGGAATACCAGAACACGATTCAGGCCATTAGCAAGTCTGGTGATCATCTCCACAAGAATCCAACATTAATCATTCTAAAAGCACAAGCCTACTGGCAGTTGGAAAATACTGATGCGGCAATTAATGCTTTAAATGTAGGAAAAAATATATTCCCTAACGATTTTCGTTTTCTTCGACGTAAAGTTTTTTATTTTGTACAACTTGGGCTATATCAAGAAGCAACTAGACTAGGTAAACAATACTTAACATTATCAAAAGCTACTGCAGAAGACTATATTGCAATTGGTAATGCACTACGCTTAAGTAAAGAGTATCAACAGGCTTTAAATATTTTAGAGATTGCTCGACTACAATTTGCAAATAATGAAACATTGGCAAAACTTCTGGCACATACCTATCTGGATCAGGGCAAGCTTAATTCAGCAGCATTTATTTTAGAACAAGCTGCGTTAATCAATTCAGATTTAATCTCTGAAGCTGCTGAAGTTTACCGACGAGCGGGACGTTTTCATAAAGCCTTACTATTGAATGAACGAGTTCAAGATCAAAAAGTTAAATTCAAACAAAGGCTGTCAATCTTGTTGTCATTACAACAATATGAACAGGCTGCAAATATGGAAGCAAGTTTATATCGTAATGGTCTATTAGAAGATCAAAATATTCGTTACGCATTAGCCTACGCACTATTTTCAAGTGGCCGTTTCTCTGCGGTAAATAAACATTTAGATCACTTAAAAGATGCTGAATTATTTAGAAGAGGAATAGAGCTGCGTAGGTTAATGGAAGCCTGTGAAACTGAACCTTGGAAATGTGTTTAACCTATTCACGTATGCCACCTTAAATTTCCCCATAGCAATACTCACAAATAATTTCAACTGAAGTAAACAAAGATCTTACTGAAAATTTTTTAATTATCAGCTAGTAGGGGACTTTTTACGCCAAAAATTTGTGATTTAGCAATATGTTATTGCCAGTTTATCTTTTTAATTCTGAAGTTTATCGTTATTTTTTCAAAAAATAGGATACGGAAATGCTATGAAACAATCTGTTCTTTCAGCCGCAATATTATTTGCTAGTCTCTTGACCAGTCCGCTGGTATTGGGCGCTAACGAACAAGCTGAATTCTCAATTCATTTATTTCAAAATGGATTACCTATTGCTGATGCAGAATTGGCTATTATTAGTAAAGATAACCCAGCAGCAGAATCAGAAGAAGCGCAAGCAACAACAAATGAAACCTTAATTTATAGTTGGCGTGCTGATAGTGAATCAATTATCACAACAAATTCAAATGGCAGTATTGCGGGGAAACTACCAGCCGGAGAATATCATTTAACTATTAAAACCGAGTCGCAAATATTTGCTTTTGAGTTACCACTACAAGCTGCAGAAAATGTACAAATTTTGGTAACTTTTTATGCCGATGGTAAGAAACCATTGTTAAATATTGAAAGCTCAGTGGTTGGCACCATAGCTGGCACTGATGATTTGATGACTGAAGAGCAATCACAGGGTGATGGTACGATTGTTGTACAAATTTCATCGGTAGACACTGAAAAACCGGTTGAAGCAGTGCAAATCTTTTTAAGTGGGTTAACGCAACGATTAAGAACAGATCAGAATGGCCGAGTAAGCGTAACTATTCCTGTGGGTAGTTATAGTGTTTCACTATTGCATGCTGCTTATAGCAGCCAAACACGAGATGCAGTCGTTATTGAGAAAGATCAAACAACCAAGTTAGACTTCAAACTAACACCAGCCGGTGTAGAGTTAGCCGAGTACGTAGTGTTAGAACCTTTCATAGCTGGAACCTTAGCTTCTATTATCGAAGAACAAAAAACCTCCAGTGCAGTAACAACTATTATTGGTGCAGAGCAATTTAGTCGCAGTGGTGATTCAGATGTTGCTAGCGCATTACAGCGTGCTTCTGGTTTAACCTTAGTCGGCGGACAATTTATTTTTATCCGTGGCTTAGGTGAGCGTTTTTCTTCTACGTTGGTTAATGGTGCGGCGGTTCCTAGTCCAGATCCAACCCGTCGTGTAGTTCCTTTAGATTTATTTCCGACCAATATTCTAGAAAGTATCATGGTACAAAAAAGCTATTCACCTGACCGCCCTGGTGAATTCGCTGGCGGCACATTAGAAATGCGTACCAAAGGTATACCGGACGAATTCTTCTTTGATTTCAGTATGCAAACTGGTTTCAATGACAATGCAACTTTTGCTAACGCACTGGCTTATAAAGGTGGTGATACAGACTTTTTAGGTTTTGATGATGGTGCGCGTGAATTACCTGATTCCATCGCAGCAGTCACTGCAAATGGAGGCACTATACAACCAGAAACTTTGTTTAATCCTGAAGGTGTTTCTCCTGAAGAACTAGAAAGTTTTGGCGAGGATTTATCTGGAGTTTGGGATGTATCACAAAAAAAACGTGGACCTGATGCTGGATTTCAAACTTCTATGGGAGACTCTTTTGATCTTGGTAATTTTAGAGTCGGCTATCTTGCCGCCGGTGGTTGGAAAAGACAATCTAGGAATCAAAATGAAATTAATCGTGAATTCTCTTCATCAGGAAATAGTAATGATGACAGCTTACGTTTAACCCGTGATTTTGATGTAAAACGTTCCCTGCAAGAAGTCCAGCTAAATGGTTATTTTGCTGGCGAAGCTGAGTATAAAGATAAACATAAGATTTCTTATAAATCTATGTTCTTACGCCAAACAATTGATGAAACCAGGGTAGGGCAGGGCTTTACTGATGCGGAAGTGACAGATGTGCGTAGGACAAAACTTAAGTATTTTTCTAATCAATTATTGATGCAGCAAGTTGGTGGTTCCCATCAACTTGACTGGGCGAAAGATCTATCAATTGACTGGTTATATACCAACTCAACTGCAAAAAGAGAAGAGCCTAAAACCAGAGACTTTCGTTTTGATGCTAATAACCAAGGTGAATTTGCTTTATCTCGTCGATCGGATAGTAATCAAACCTTATTTGCCAATTTAATAGATAAAGACCAAAGCTGGCGTGTTGATGCAAAATTACCGTTTGAATTTTCTAACAATTATAAAATGGCTCTGAATGGTGGTTTTATTGCACAGCAGAAAACCAGAGAATCTAGCATTAAACGTTTTAGTTTTTTTCCGGTAGGACCTAATGGTAGGAATCAAGATATTTTGGCGCAATCCTCATTAGAAGATATTTTGCAACCAAGTAATATTGGTCCAGATGGTTTTCAATTACGTGAAACTACACGCCCTACCGATAGTTACAATGCTTCGCAAGACTTGTTTTCTTATTATGGCAAACTCGACATGTCATTCTATGAAAGATTCAGTGTCACCGGTGGGTTACGTTGGGAAGATAATCATCAATTAGTTGAAACCTTCCAATCTGTAGCCAATAATAGTGAATCAATTGTTTCTAAATTAGATCGACTAGACACTTTACCTTCAGCAACTGCAACCTGGTCGATATCTGACAAACAACAATTGCGTGCCGGTTTTAGCCAAACCATCTCAAGACCTGATTTCAGAGAGTTATCTCCGGCACCGTTTACTGATATTAGTACCAATCAAGAAACCACCGGAAACCCTGATTTACAGCAAACTGAAATCACTAACTTTGATGTGCGCTGGGAATATTACCTATCCGCCAATGAGAACTTATTAACCAGCTTCTTTTGGAAAGATTTAATGAATCCAATTGAACTAGTTGCCTTACCAGGATCAGCCGGTTTACAAACTTTTCAGAATGCAGATAAAGCGACTATTTTTGGTTTTGAATTTGAATTATTAAAAAGTCTAAGTTTTATCAATAGTCATCTAGAAAACTTTTTCGCGGGTGGAAACTATACTTGGTCAAAATCTAACGTAGAACTAAATGCTAAAAACCTAGAAGCACAAACTTCAGCTAGCAGACAATTACAAGGGCATTCCGCACAAATCCTTAATTTCCAACTTGGCTACGACAATCCAATCTGGGGAACACAGGCAACCCTGCTTTATAACATTGCCAGTGAACGTATCGTCGCCGCCGGCGTGTTGGGTGCACCTGATAAATTTGAACAACCATTTAGCCAACTTGATTTTGTGTTAAATCAGAATATTAATAAATGGGCTTCTTTACGTATCAGCATGCAAAACTTATTAGATGATGACGTAACCGTGATGCAAGGCAAAGAAATAACCCGTCAATTCCGCCGTGGCCGACAATTTAATATGGGCGTGCGGATTAGTTTTTAATTAATAGGGTAGGGTGTGAACTGTAGGATATTTGGCTAACCTGTTAGTATAAAAAGATTTGTTTCACCAAAGGTAGTTGTGCTCGATTGATATGAGATACGGGATAATTTTTCATGCATCATAAAACAATCTAGTACCTTGTACGCTTAATAACCTGGAAAATATGGGGCTGCAGAAATTGTCGAGAACAAGGCGAAGAAGCGCAGGTATATCCCATCTTCTTACATAGCTGTATTAACTGGGCTAAAGCCCAGGTTCCAATGGTAGCAATTATCATTACTCCATATATAAAATAAACGGCTACCTGATTCTATTCCAAATTCAAATTATTAATTCATATTGGAAGCGGGGCTTTAGCCCTGCATATCATAGGTATCGATTGAATTCGCAATTCGATTTCTTTTGAATAAGACGTAATCATTTCGTGCATTTAGTTTGAGATTGCCTAAGTTACTTCATGCTGACTACAAAAGTAGTTTACACTTTTGATGTCAAAAATTGGATTTGGTGCTTATTTATCGCCCGTCATTCCTGCGTGTCTTTAGCAGGAATCCAGACTGGTGTGTTTTTTAAAAAGTGTAAACCGAATAATAAAGGATGCCAGGTGTTGTACCGATTTACATAAAACCAAGGAGTAACCTGGTTTTTTTGAAAAACTATCAAGATGTGTTTGATAAGCTTGATATTTCTAAGTAAGAAAACTTGATGGCGGAAGCAACTATAAGAACCCATGCGCAAAGCGGGCAGTTTTCAGGAGACCGGTGCGGTAGTTCCGTACACAGGGATCTGCAAGAGGGAATCTGGCTAACCAATTATTCTATATAGGTTATTTTATAAGAGCTCGGTGCAATCTATCGAGAAGTACTGTTTTTTTGATAATTCGGATCATTATGGACCCTAAAGAATTAGAACAACAAGCAGAAAAATATGTTCAAAAACTTGAAGAATTCGGGAGCTGGATTTCTCAAGATCCATTATCTGCGCTAGCCACATTAGCTATTTTGTTAGTGGCTGCGATATTGTTTTCTATTCGCAAAAGATTGGGCGACAGCTTAGTCGAGATAACAGATAAGACGATCAGCGGTTTAACTATGTTAGCCATCAAGTTATTTTCCAATTACAGTTTTAATTTGCGTTATAAAAAACATATTATTTTTGAGCATCGAGTTTTTAATGTGCGAGGTTTACGTACTCAGGGGACTTTTACTTTAGAAATCAACAAAGTTTATGTCGGCTTGAAGATTGCCCCGTCTGCTAATCCGAATAAATCCAATAGTATTACCGATCATCAATCTTTAGAAGGTAACCGACCAATTTGGGATTTTTTACGACAAAACTTAAAAGTATTGGCGGTTATAGGCGCACCAGGTTGTGGCAAATCGACTTTGTTGCAACATATTGCATTGGCGTTTGCAGCAAAAAAGCATCGTCGCTATCGATTACCGGCTTATACGCCGGTTTTTTTGTTTTTGCGCGAGCATATTGACCAAATTGTGAATGAAGACATCTGTTTGGCCGAGTTAGCTCAAGCACATTTTAATAATCAAAAGCTCTATCCTCATTTAAGGCCGCCCGAAGGTTGGTTTCTAAAGCAACTCAGTAAAGGTAAGGCGATTATATTGTTGGATGGTTTGGATGAAGTGGCAGATGTGGAAAAACGGCAAAAAACTTCTGCTTGGGTGGAGCGTCAGATTATCGCTTTCAATAATTGCCCTTTTATTGTGACTTCGCGTCCACAAGGATATTTGACCGCACCTTTGCAACAGGCACATCGTTTGGAAATTCAACCGTTTTCTTGGTCTCAGGTTAAGGAATTTGCGCATAATTGGTATTTTCAAAATGAAATTTTAAGTTTTGGTAAGAAAGATGAAGGGGTGGTGCAACGTGCTAAAAAAGAGGCAGAAGATTTGCTAGAACGTTTGCAAAAAATGCCTGCGTTGAATGCGTTAACGGTTAACCCATTGTTGTTGACAATGATTGCTATGGTACATCGTTATCGAGGGCAATTGCCGGGACGTAGGGTGGAGCTATATGCGGAAATTTGTGATGTGTTATTAGGGCATTGGCGGGCGGCAGTTGGTGTACAAGACCGTTTAACTGCGGCCCAAAAGAGAGTCGCGTTACAGCCATTAGCGGCTGAAATGATGAAACGTGAAATCCGTGAAATTAGTGGTAAAGAGGCGATTAGTATTATTAAAGACCCGTTAATAGAAGTCGGTCTAGATGCGCAGCAAGCAGAAACATTCTTGCAGGATATTGAAGCTGGAAGTGGCTTGTTAAATGAAAAGGAAAATGGTGAATGGAGTTTTGCGCATTTGTCTTTTCAGGAATATTTAACAGCTTGTTATTGGGCGGATAAAAAACCTGAGCTGAATTGGCAGGCCTTAGTTGATAAAAGTTGGTGGCACGAAAGCATACGGCTATATATTGCTCAGGCTGATGCCAGTTTAATTGTGCAATCTTGTTTGCAAAAGAATACTCTTGCTAGCTTAACTTTGGCCAGTGAATGTGCAGAAGAAGCTTTGAAGCTTGATAATACAATCAAGCAAAGTTTACGGGATAGTTTGGATAAAAACTTAGAAAATGCTGATAAGGATCTAAGTCGATTAGCGGCAGAGGTACGCTTAAATAGACGTTTAAAAGCATTGCAACAGTTAGATGATGATACGGAAATAGATGGTGAGTTGCTAAGCTGTGCAGAATATCAGTTGTTTTTAAATGATACGAATAAAAATTATCAACCGGAACATTGGCAAACTAGACACTTTTCGGCAGGTTTTGCAAAACAAGCTATATTAGGGATTAGAGCGGCAGATGCCACAGCGTTTTGTGAATGGTTAACGCAAAAAACAGGCGATTTATATCGCTTGCCTACTACTGCAGAAATACAACAACATCCCGTAAATATGACAAGTCAGCATGATGCTGTTTGGTGTGTTAAGCAAGGTAACTATATTTTAACTTGGCCGCTGCCTAATGAAAAAAATAATTGTGTGCAAAGTATACAAAAACTACATACTTTAGATATGATATTTAGCTCTGATTTATCTGGTAAACATACTAAATATCAATTGCTTGTACATGTCTTTAGTTATAATACATCTATTGGTGCCAGCGTCAGCGTCAGCGTCCGTGCCAGAGCCAGAGCCAGAGCCAGAGCCCGAGCCCTCGCCCGCGACCTCGACCTCGCACACGTCCTCGACATCGACATCAACCTCGCTCGCGACTTCGCCCGCGCCCGCGCTCTCGCCCGCGACCTCGCCCGCGACCTCGCCCGCGCCCTCGACTTCGACCTCGCCCTTGCCCGCGCCAGAGTCCTTAACAATTATAAAAGCTATATTCTAGATGAAATTCAATTATTAGATAAATCAACCACAGCTTATGCCGGGCAATTAGCAAAGCTATTTAAAGGACTACTGACGGCAATTGATGCCTCTCCAGTTGATTTTTTTACGATCCGCAATGCGGCACGAAAAATATTTTTATTTGAATTAGAAACCTTATTAACCAGCCGGTGGGATGTTTTTTGTGAAGCATTAAAACCTCAGTTAACTTGGCAGCAACGCCTGCTTTTCTGGAAAAAACGCGAAAAAATTGATACGCAATTATTAAGACAGGCTTTATTAGCGCACTTTTGGGCATGGAAAATTATTGATGCGCGTATAGAAGGCAAGTTGCCAGCATGGGAAGGCGTGCGCATTGTGCGCGAACGAAAACATTGAAGAGAAAGTTGCGTTGGTGTTAGATTTGGTCGGTTTGTTCTAAATTCTTTTGAGAAACATAGGGACACATTACTTAATTTTGCAAGGAATTAAGTAATGTGTCCCTAGAATTTGCTAGAATTTGATATCTTGGTATAGACACTCTGGTATATATGGAGAATTCATTCCTCATAAACATACTGCTAGCTGCACACGATTGATGTTATAGCGTTATGACGCTATTCTTCTGCTTGGAGGTATAGTGTTATGAAAGAATTATCAAAAAGATCTACGGTCTACTTTGAGCCTGACATTCATCAGGCATTGCGTGTGAAAGCAGCAACGACTCATGTTTCAATTTCTGAGGTGGTTAATGAAGCAGTGCGAATTGCGTTGCAAGAGGGTCAGGAAGATTTGAGCGCTTTCGAGGAAAGAGCGAATGAGCCGACTCTAAGCTATGAAGAGTTATTGAAAGATTTAGAGTCACATGGCAAGCTATAGCCTTATTTTTTAAAAATCTGTAGCTAAAGATCTCCGCAACATACCTAATCAGGATGTTAAACGGATTTTGGAACGTATTAATTTTCTGTGTAAAAATCCAAGAGCAGAGGGTTCCGTAAAACTTTCTGGGCAAGAGAGATACAGGGTAAGACAAGGGTTTTATCGAATCGTTTATGAGATTCAGGATGCAGAGCTTATAAGTACCCACGTAAAATTAATTCAACCTTTTAAGAAAACTCTATTTTGTATGTTTTTCCAATAAAAGAAAGCACATTAAATAATTCTTGTTTAAGCGATTTGTATGATTCATAGGCTGAAAAAGGTAACCATTCATATTT
>JAJFJL010000010.1 GCA_021774055.1 Nitrosomonas sp.
CATTCGCTTATCAACAGCGACAGTTACATTCGATTGTCGTTGTTAATACTAAGAACTACGCAAAATAAGGTTTGTGGTTTAATTAATTTAACCATTAAATAAGTTGACTATAAGTCCATCTAATATTGAGATTATACTCAACAGCCTACTCCTGCTGGGACTAATCCGGCTACTGAACAAGACTGGAATGATGCAGAAAATAAAATGAATACTCAGGAATTTGGTGAGTTTCTCTTTGATCAGGGGATATCTGGTGTAGTAGGTCCAGGCAAAATATTTATACCCATTACAATGCCATCTCCAATACCGCCAATAACGATTGGAACAGGTTCTGAGACTGTCACTGAGCGTGATGGAGGAGGGAACATAACAGGTACTGTACAAAGATCCTCAACGTTAACTCTTACAGATGCATCAACGCCTTCTAGTCCAAATGATTTTGATGTAGTAGAAGTTGAAACTGAAACTCGTTTTGATATTAATGGTGTTCCTACATCATCAACAGAAACTACTGTTGAACCTCCACCGCAAAAAGAACCTGAGCCTGAAGAGCCTATAACTTTTGATAATGTGGCTGATATAGATCTGGGTAATTTTCAGTTTGCCGCTGATTTTGCCCCGGTATCTTGGGGTTCGGGATCATGTCCAGCGGATAGAGTAGTGGGTTATACGGGTGGAACTTTAGTATTTAGTTATCAGCCTGTTTGTGATTTTGCAATTTCTATTAATCCTGTAATTATTGCATTGGCGGCGTTTTCTGCAATGTTTATGATCTCAGGAATAAGGACATCATAAAATGTTAGTTCCGTTAGGTGCGTTTTTTGAATCAAGCATAGGTGCCATAGTAAAGCGTGCATTAACTGCTGTGGGAATTGGCACTATATCTTATGCAATCATCACCACTGCTTTCACTTCAGCATTATTTTATGCTC
The DNA here is from genome assembly GCA_021774055.1 of Nitrosomonas sp. Lineage (GTDB taxonomy): Bacteria > Pseudomonadota > Gammaproteobacteria > Burkholderiales > Nitrosomonadaceae > Nitrosomonas. Next base: position 933 of record JAJFJL010000010.1, read on the forward strand.
AATCATCATTTGATAACGTTGCTGTTGATGCTCTTCAAATTGCCAACCTTGCAGGGATTGGTGAAGCAGCAGGAATACTCACAGCTGCTATGTTTTTTAAAATAGCTTTTGCAGCAGGCACCAAATTAGGTGTATTGCCCAAATGATTTATCCGTAATTTAGATAATAGTTTCATCATTATCTGAATTTAGGGTAAATGCTTTATGAGCGTCAGGCGATTGCATTTTTCCGCTTTTGATCTAGCTTTTATCCGCTCTTGATTTAGCATTTATCCGCTTTTGATTTAGCTTTTTTCCGCTTTTGATCTTGCCTTTTACAGCTTTTGATTTTTGGTTTTGACCCTCATACGTAATACCGTTTACGCGCAGACGTAATACCTTTTGCGCGCAGACAGTATGCTTTTAATAATGCTTTTAGTGAGCTTTGGGCGAATGCATTTTTCTTTACCTTTTGGTGTAGATGACCTGTGCCAATATTTTATGACTACTAAAAATGTAGTTTATTCGTGTTCCCAACTGCCACGGATTATTTTTCGTCGTGATTTTTCAGTAACTAAAAGACAAATCTACCCAAATTTAAAATTGAATGATTATATTTAATTTGTTGATTAATTTTATGATGATAATTTTTTAGATGAATTTTGTTTTTATAACCATATAATTTACATCCTTTTTTTCTATTCATTTTATAAAAAATTTTTCTTTTTTGATTTATATTTTTGATTCAGCCGTAATTCAGGTAACAGTTTTATCGTTACCTGAATTTTGGTTGAATGCATTTAGTGAGCTTAAGCGATTGCATTTGATGAGCAAAGCGATTGTTTTTTAGATGCCAAATTCTTGAAAATTGAACGTGAATTGGAGCCTGGCTTTTTGATTCAGTCGTAATTTAGGTAACGGCTTTATTGTTATCTAAATTACGAGTTAATGCACTTTCGATTGTTGAGTGTTAGCGAATATTTTTTATAAGGGTTTAAAGTTATGAAAGACAAGCAATTGTTAGTTCTGGACAGGGAATCTGAACAAATTATTTTACAGAGCATTCAGAATTTTAAAGGAGTTGGGTTAATACTAGAAAGTGCACTTGGTGCTTTAGTTGTTGGCCAAGTTTTTGGTTGGAGAGTTCTTAGGTTATTGCATACACCTGCAACTTATCGGCGTTATGAAAAAACACTTGGTATCGAATTTAAAAATGTATGCCCAGAAATCACTGAACAAGGAAAACAAAAAAGTGTTGGTTATGCTGTTACCGAAAAATTAGGTAGTTTTTGGGCTGTTGTCATGGGAAAACGTAAAGTACCTGAAAAAGGCATGATTACAGATCAAGAAGAAGTTAAACGTTATGTGGATGAAATTGACATAGTAAAAAGTAATTAACAGTGTTTCTTGTGAGCCGAAGGCGAATGCCTTTATGAGCATAGCGAATGCCTCTGGTTACGTGTTCTAGTAGCCTTCAAGGAGACACAACTTGTCAAGGTGTTTTTCAAATTTATCTGAAAGGATTCGTGCGAATATTTTCCATGTATTAAAAAAATAATTCGTAAATCATTTTGGATAAAGTTGAAAAAGAGCTTGACAACCAAATGAAAAAATAAGCTCGGGGTAGGGGTGCAAGTTCTTCATTTTGCACCCTTACCTAACAGCTTGGTTTTGTTTTTTCGATATCCCATGTGAATGAATGTTGAAAGGAAAAATAACTGATGAGTATGACCTTAATTACAGCGGTACCCGGAGGTGGGAAAACCGCATATGCAGTATGGTACGAAATAAAAAAAGCTCATGAACAGCAAAGAATTATTTATACAGTAGGCATACCACAACTAAAAATACCAACAATAGAACTAACCTACGACAAGCTAAAAGAATGGTACGTACGAGATGAATCACAAGAACTACCACAACTACAAAACATCGACAAAGGTGCATTAATCGTAGTAGACGAAGTTCAAAAACTATGGCCAGCCACCGGAACAAAAATATCTGACGACATAAAAGACCTATCCGAACATCGTCATTTCGGCCTATCTTTCGTACTAATAACTCAAAGTCCAACCCTAATACATAGAAACGTACTAGCACTGATCGATAGGCACTTGCACATACGCCCTAACTGGTCAGGTAGAAAAATCTATGAATGGCCAGAATACCAACGCAACCCAGCAGCACAAACCAACAAAAATGTAGCCGTAATTTCCAACTACAAACTACCCACAGAATCTTTCGACCTATATCATTCATCATCACAACACATAAAACCAAAGAAAAAAATACCCATAGGCTTCTACTTATTCGTACTAATACTATTAGCACTACCAGTTCTAATTTATTTAGCCTACGACCGAGTAATTAGCAAAACCAAACAACCTAATGACGTAGAGCAAATAAATGAATTAAGTCAAACGAACAGGAATTATGATGGTTCTCAAACTAATGAAAATGTTTCATCGCCTGTAATACACGTAACTGATAACTACCCAACCTTACTTACAAAATCAATTGATTGGGAGCGTGTAGGCTCGTGTTTATCGTCAGAAGTGCGAGGATGTATCTGCTACGGAAAAAGCGGGGAACGTCTAGTAATAGAACCAGCAACCTGCAAACTAGCTACCCAATATGGATGGACATCGAAAGATTATTCAATCCCATCAGGACTAGAACCAATACAACCGAAAGAAAAAGAGCCAGAGAGTGAGATAACTCACAGCTATGTAGAATTAAAAACTCTATAATTCTATAACTATGTTTAATCACCTATACAACTTCTATTGGTATTTGCGAGTTACAAGGAATGCGGCTAAGAAACGCAGATACTATCGTTACGTAAAACAAGAAAAAAAACGCCTAGAAAAACTAGGCGCCAATACAGAATGTTTACGGCTATTCTGCCGCCATCTTTCAAATCTAAAAAACGGCCAAGCAGAAAAGCGTTACATGAATTATCGAAAAAACTGTAAACTTTGTCGTTAATTTTTTAGTGAGGAAAATTAATATGTCAAAGACCAAAAGCATTTTAGTGCAAGGAGCTGAAATACATATTACATCTATTAATGATTTAGATTTTATCAGTCTTACTGATATGGTTTCAGGGTTTGAAGGTGGAGGATCGTTGATAGATGCTTGGTTAAGAAATAAAAATACGGTTACTTTTTTAGGAGTATGGGAAAGTTTAAATAATCCAGATTTTAATTCCCTCGAATTCGAGGGAATTAAAAATAATGCTGGGCTAAATAGCTTTTCGTTGTCTGCTAAAAAATGGGTTACCTCTACAAATGGCATAGGTTTAGTTTCTAAAGCAGGAAGGTATGGCGGAACATTTGCGCATAGAGATATAGCTTTTGAATTTGGATCTTGGTTAAGCCCTGAATTTAAGCTGTACTTAATTAAAGAATTTCAACGCCTTAAAGAGCAGGAGATAAGTTCTGAGCAACTTGAATGGAATATTAGACGATCTCTTACAAAAACTAATTATCTTATTCATACTAATGCTATAAAAGAGCATTTAATCCCACCTAAACTACCAATTAAGAAAGTTGGATACATATATGCGACTGAAGCGGATTTGTTAAATAAGGCTCTTTTTGGTAAAACTGCGAAAGAATGGCGTACTGAAAATAAAGATAAAAAAAATAGTAATATTAGAGAGTATGCAACAGTTGAGCAGTTAGTTGTTCTTGCTAGTCTTGAGAGCCAGAATGCGTTATTAATAGAACAAGGTATGGAGCAATCTGAGAGAGTTATTACATTGAATAAATTAGCAATAAATCAGATGAAGTCATTAGTCAATAATTCGACAATTAAAAAATTAAAGTAATAAGTAAGTTGGTAAAGTATTATCAATTAAATTTTTAACTTGAAAGGCTCCAACGTATAAACCATATTTTTAGCATATCGAAAAAATTGCAAATAGCGGTAGTAAAATTTTTCGTAATTTCATAAACACCCAATTTAACATAATATACATTATTAGCAATGTTTAATAGTTGGTAAATTTGCGGCAGTTTGATGGGTCAGGTAATATCGTGGCAATATTTTATAGTTCAATAATATCTCTTATTTCTACGGCAACTAATGCAGCCAATAACTAAGTCCAGCAAACTCTCTAATGTATGTTACGACATTCGTGGTCCAGTGCTTGATCGTGCTAAGCAAATGGAAGATGAAGGTCATCACATAATAAAATTGAATATCGGTAATCCTGCAACTTTTGGTTTCGATGCACCAGAAGAAATTCTACAGGATGTGATTCGTAATTTATCGGTTGCTTCAGGCTATTGTGACTCCAAAGGACTGTTTGCGGCGCGTAAAGCAATTATGCATTACAGCCAGCAAAAGAATATTAGTAATGTACAAATGGAAGATATTTTCATTGGTAATGGTGTTTCTGAATTGGTTGTTATGACCATGCAAGCACTGCTGGAAAATGATGATGAAGTATTAATTCCAATGCCTGATTATCCATTATGGACTGCTTCAGTGGTTTTATCTGGAGGTATTGCAAGGCATTATATCTGTGATGAACAATCTGACTGGTTGCCTGATTTAGATGATATCAGAAGTAAGATATCAGCAAAAACACGTGCGATTGTAATTATTAATCCTAATAATCCAACTGGTGCGCTTTATCCAGAAGATTTCTTACTTGAAATAATAGAGATTGCACGACAGCATCATTTAATTATTTATGCTGATGAAATTTACGATAAGATTTTATACGATGGAGCCAAGCATATTTCAATTGCCTCGTTAGCTGATGATGTTCTTTTTGTTACTTTTAATGGCCTATCTAAAAACTATCGTGCGGCAGGTTTTCGCTCTGGATGGGCAGTTGTTTCTGGTAATAAAAGTTATGCGCAAGATTACATCGCAGGATTAGATATTTTGGCGTCTATGCGTTTGTGTGCCAATGTACCATCTCAATTTGGTATACAGACGGCCTTAGGTGGTTACCAGAGCATTGGTGATTTAACCTTGCCAACAGGTAGGTTAATGCGCCAGCGTGATCTTGCCTGGGAGATGTTGACAGATATTCCTGGGGTTAGCTGTTTTAAACCTAAAGCGGCGTTATATTTGTTTCCTAAGTTAGACTCAGCTATCTATCCAGTTAAAGATGATCAGCAATTTATCCTTGATCTATTATTAGAAGAAAAAGTTTTATTGGTTCAAGGCAGTGGTTTTAATTGGCCATCCCCTGATCATTTCCGGGTAGTTTTTTTACCGAATACGGATGATCTTAGCGAAGCTATTAGTCGTATTGCACGGTATTTTGAGCGTTATCGTAAACGACATAATACATAAGTGTGATACGTATTTTAAATCGTTTTTTTAAATTAAGAATATGAAACCCATTAATGTAGGATTATTAGGAATTGGTACGGTTGGTGGCGGTACTTTTACAGTATTAAAACGTAATCAGGAAGAAATTTCACGTCGCACTGGTCGTAAGATTGTGGTCAAAATGATTGCCGACCGTGATCTTGCTAAAGCAAAAAGTTTGGCGGATAACGACATTATTGTGACGGATGATGGCTATCAAGTTGTCAACAATCCTGATATTGATATTGTAGTTGAATTGATTGGTGGTAATACGATTGCCAAAGATTTGATACTTAAAGCGATCGAAAACGGCAAGCATGTGGTTACAGCAAATAAAGCAATGCTAGCTATGCATGGCACAGAGATATTCGCAGCAGCTCGCGAAAAAGGGACTGTAGTGGCCTTTGAGGCGGCTGTTGCTGGTGGCATACCTATTATTAAGGCTATACGTGAAAGTTTAACTGCGAACCGAATAGAATGGGCTGCTGGCATTATTAATGGTACAGCGAACTTTATTTTGTCTGAAATGCGAGAAAAAGGTCAGCCATTTTCCGCTGTACTGGAACAAGCTACAGAATTAGGTTACGCCGAGCTTGATCCTACATTTGATATCGAAGGTATTGATGCTGCACACAAAATCACTTTGATGGCAGCTATTGCATTCGGTATTCCGGTACAATTTGATAAAGTTTATCACGAAGGTATTACAAAATTAACTGGCGAAGATATCCGTTACGCCGAAGAATTAGGTTATCGAATTAAATTACTGGGCATCACTAAGCGTACCGAACAAGGTATAGAACTACGTGTCCACCCTACCCTAATACCAGCGCAGCAATTGCTTGCTAATGTTGAGGGGGTTATGAATGCCATTGTTGTTAAAGGTGACGCTGTTGGTGAAACCTTATACTATGGGGCTGGTGCTGGAGCCGAACCAACAGCTAGCTCAGTCATCGCTGATCTAGTTGATATAACTAGGATTCAAACAGCAGACCCTATACACCGTGTACCGGTATTAGCTTTTCAGCCTGATTTATTGTTAGACACCCCTGTTATTCCAATGGAAGATGTTGTAACCGCTTATTACCTACGTTTATGCGTGGTTGATAAACCTGGTGTGTTAGCTGATATTACACGCACTTTAGCAGATTCTAAGATTTCAATTAAAGCGATGGTACAAAAAGAATCTAGCGCAGATAGTGATCAGGTTAACCTAATTCTGTTGACAAACTTAACCGTAGAAAAAAATATGAATGCTGCTATCGCCAGTATTGAGAAACTATCCATTGTAGCTGGAAAAGTTACTCGTATTCGACTTGAAGAATTAACTAACTAAAATCTTAAAAAATAATATGCGTTATATCTCTACTCGTGGTGGTATGCCACCAAAAAAATTCTCTGAGATACTAATGAGCGGTTTGTCTCCAGATGGTGGCTTGGCTATGCCTGAAAGCTATCCACAAATTAATGCTGGTGAATTAGAACAATGGCGTGGCATGAGCTATCAAGCCTTGGCATTTGAAATTCTTTCACGTTTTATTGATGATATCCCGGCTAACGATTTACGTAGCATCATTGAACGGACTTATACTCAAGATATATTTGGCAGTGACGATATCACCCCACTCAGAACCTTGGAACCAGGTTTGCATATTCTAGGCTTATCAAATGGCCCTACCCTGGCGTTTAAAGACATTGCCATGCAATTATTAGGCAATCTTTTTGAATATACCTTGGAAAAAACTGGTCATGAATTGAACATTCTAGGTGCAACTTCTGGGGATACAGGATCAAGTGCAGAATATGCCATGCGTGGTAAACATGGTATTCGTGTTTTCATGCTTTCTCCAAATGAAAAAATGAGCCGTTTTCAAACTGCACAAATGTTTTCTTTGCAAGATGAAAATATTTTTAATATTGCGATTCGTGGGGTATTTGACGATTGTCAGGATATTGTCAAAGCGGTCAGTAATGACCATCACTTTAAATCAAAATATAATATTGGCACCGTAAACTCCATCAACTGGGCGCGCATCCTGGCACAAGTAGTCTATTATTTTAAAGGTTACTTCGCTGCCACCCAATCAAATACTGAACAAGTATCGTTTGCCGTACCTTCTGGCAACTTTGGCAACATCTGTGCCGGTCATGTCGCACGGATGATGGGATTACCAATTAAACAACTAATGCTGGCCACGAATGAAAATGATGTGCTGGATGAATTTTTCCGTACTGGCATTTATCGTCCCCGTGCAACGGTAGAAACAAAGCATACCAGTAGTCCTTCAATGGACATTTCTAAGGCATCCAACTTTGAACGCTTTATCTTTGACCTAACAGAAAGAGATGCGGTAAAAGTTAAACAATTATGGCAAGGTGTGGATAAAGGAGAAGCGTTTAATTTGTCTGCCACACCGTTATGGGAAAAAATAAAGGATTTTGGCTTTATTTCTGGATCCAGCAACCATGCCTCACGTATCGCAATGATACGTCAACTTTATCAACAACATAATGTATTAGTTGATACACATACCGCCGATGGTTTAAAAGTAGCCATGGCACTCCGAGAAGCGGATATTCCATGTATTTGCATGGAAACCGCCCTCCCCGTCAAATTTGCAGAAAGTATTATTGAAGCTATTGGCCATGAACCAGAACGGCCAGCTGGATTTGAAAATTTAGAAGATTTGCCACAACGATATATGGTAAAAGATGCCAATAGTCAGGTGATTAAGGATTTTATTGCTGAGAATTCTTGTTAATAAATGAAACTTTTAAAAGCTAGGCTTTATCCTAGTCGGCCTTTTTATAGATGAAATTAAGTTGGATCATGCACATAGTCACCTAATCAAGGCTTATCTACCAAAGACTCATCGTCAGATTTAGGTTTATTCCGCAGCGCAATTATAGTCGCTAAAGGAATAAACCCATCAATCTGCTCAGTAACATCAATCGCTTCCAAGCCATACCAAAGTCCACTCTTGCCAAACATTGCCGCACAAAGCGTACAACCCACAATCTCCCCGCCAAATGGAATCACGAAAAGTGTTCTGCCTAAGGTTAAATCAAATAAGTCGTAGGCAATGCACACCATAAGTTTAGCTTTCCACATATTGATCCTTTTAGATTGTATTTCAAGAAAATATATTCTTGGTTTTTCCCGCATAAATTAAATGAGAAAAACAGTATAAATGTGAGATCAGAGGCAGGAGTATTTTCATCCTTTTCAGCTTCTATATCACTTGAATTTTTATCACTAGATTGTTTTTAAAGCATCGTCTTCTGTGGAGGTACAACATCAACATCTTCATGAAAGATGCTTTATTATCCCACGTAGCTTTACTGCTGGGCGGTCTTAAACTATTCTGTGAATTTTGATTTAACCTTCCACACGATTCTTTAAGATCTATCATAAACTGAACAGCTAAATTTTTAACAGCATAATACGAAGTGAATTAATAACTTCTTTGTCAAACTGCCGTAACTCGTAACCGATGAATTCCTCCTGAAGGCTAAATTCCATTGTGACAAATCCTAACAGATCCACTTTTAAAAAGAAAAAATTTAGTGGGGGTGTAAATACTTAGGACCGAGAAGAGAATAACCTGCGAAACTAACGCAGTATTTGTGTTCATATTCAAGGCATGTAAATAGGCGCATAGCACGGCTATGTAACTGTTTACATAACGCAGAAGATGAGTGTAAATGCAAAGTGAGTTTCGCAAGTTATTCTCTTCTAGATCCTTACTTCGGATTATTAATTCACTCGGCTTAAACCCTTGTGATTTTTTAAATAACAACAAGCTTTTTCAAACTGCTGAAATATGAAGAATTATATGCTCGATCTGGATATGCAGAATGTCGGTTTATCACTAAATTTATCTAATTTTGTTTTATCATCCACATATCATAAATTTCTAGTCTCTCATTCGTTTGTAGGTTATAGAATGAACATTACTCTTTGGTAAAAACAAATGCATTTATATCATAAATTTTTTAATGGCTTACTTTCTCGCTTAGGGCCAGGACTACTGTATGCCGGTGCTGCCGTTGGTGTCTCACACCTAGTTCAATCAACTCGTGCAGGTGGGATGTTTGGCTTTGATTTAATCATCGCTATTGTAATTATTCATTTAATTAAATACCCATTCTTTGAATTTGGCCCACGTTATACCGCTGCGACTGGGAAAAATATTTTGCATGGCTACCGAAGGTTGGGTAAATGGGCGGTTTGGGTTTATCTGTTGATGACTTTATCAACTATGTTCATTATTCAAGCTGCAGTAACAGTTGTTACCGCTGGATTAGTTACTAATATTTTTGGACTAGAAGGGTTAGGCGGTTATGAACCACAAACAGTTGCCGCAATTATTAGCAGCGGACTATTACTACTTTGTTTCACTTTGTTAGTAAGTGGCCACTATAATTTGCTAGACAAATTAGTGAAAATAATTATTCTAGTATTATCAGTAACTTCTATTGCAGCTGTAATTACTTTATTATTTGATAATCCTGGTCACTATGGATCAGGCGTTGTTCATTTTTCTTTTTCAGACACTACACATTTAGTATTTCTAGTAGCATTTCTTGGTTGGATGCCGGCACCAATGGATATTTCTGTATGGCACTCAATCTGGTCAGAAAGTAAAAATGAAAATGACGGCAAAATGACCAGCATGAAAGCTGCACTATTTGATTTCAGAGTAGGCTATTTTGGCACCGCTTTATTAGCTATATGTTTTCTATCGTTAGGTGCTTTAGTTATGTATGGCAGTGGTGAAACATTTGAACCAGGTGGCGCGGCTTTCGCAGGGCAATTGCTAGGAATGTATCAGCAAACCTTAGGCCACTGGGCTTATCCAATTGTAGCTGTAGCAGCACTAACCACCATGTTTAGCACCACCCTCACCTTACTAGATGCTTTTCCACGTACCATTAGCACCACATTTGAATTACTGTTTCCAGAGCGAATCGTACATCGTAACAATCAAACTACTTATCTAGTTTGGTTACTAATCACTATTGCGGGAACCTTATTGATTCTGTTCTTTTTCCTAACCTCAATGGGGGAAATGGTGAAAATTGCCACCGTCGTTGCATTTGTCGCTGCTCCTGTATTAGCGATATTAAACACTTTAGCAATGTTTGATAAAGCAGTTCCTGCTGAATACCGCCCTGGAAAAGGTATGCTAATTTGGTGCTTTTTAGGGCTGCTAGTACTAATTGGTTGCTCAATTAGCTATTTATTGATTTGATTCTTTCTCTGCTTTGAAGCGATGCTACCTTGGTATCAAAGTATGGCCACAATGTATCCTATTTAAATTCCCTGCAATAGAATTCTTATAAAAATAAATGACATACTTCATGTCAACACCAAATCAGTTTACATTTTTGATGTTAAAAAATTGTACGTAGGGTACATTCCATGCACCATTTATAACGTTGGCACGTAAAACGTACCCTACATTAAATGTAAACTGGATAATGAAGGATGTTTTTTTTACTATCCGACACCTTCGCCAATTTAGTAAATCAGCCAAGAATAATAGTTATTTTGGTAAAAACCATCAAAAAACTAAATTGACTAATATATTGCTTCTAAGATAGTAGTCAGTATAATTTGAAGAAATTGTTTAGCACGGTTTAAATCATTCACTCTTACAGATATTTAGGAGCTACAGTTGCTTACACGTTCGCCTCAAATCATTGAAAAAATAATTTATATCGCCACAGGTGCGCCGGGATCGACCTCTGTACAGCAGCAATTAACAGACCTATATCAGCAAACCAATGACTGGTCATTAGTCGCAGATCTAGTCGATAACTACATGAATCAGATCAGCAATTCCGTTAATATAAGCCAACAAGACCTTATGGCTGAAGTGCTGCATAACGCGTTCAAGCTTGACTTAGAACCTCAGGCAGCTGAACAAATGGTAGAAACATTAAAACAGCAAGGGGTTGATTCCTGGTCAGGTTTGTTTTCGTATGCCATTTCGCGCGAAAATACCATCCAAAAAATAGTTCTACTTGCCACCGGCGCCCCAAGTTCTACAACAGTGACAGGCAAATTATTTAGCCTCTATACTCAAAGCGGTAGTAATTGGGACTTAGTCAATGCGCATATTGATGAGTACATGGGACAGCTAACTGCTGATTCGGAAACTGGAGTTGCTGGCATCGTAAAAGCTATCGCCAATAATGGTTTTAGTCTCACCTTAACGGATCAACAAGCAGAACAACTCACTACTGATTTGATCCAACGAGGGATTGACTCTTGGTCAAAACTCTTTGATTTTGCCATTAATGACCTTACTGGTAATTTAGCTAGTCAATTAGAATTTAGAGCCGTTTCCAGCGGTGTTTTTGGTGATGTATTAACTTATCTTGACCAAGAGATAGATTACGCAGGCACACCGAGCCTCAATGCCGCACGAGAATGGGTTGCAGGTATTGGCACCTCAGAAGCTTCTGTTACCGCAGCTAATCAAGCCATTGAAAGTTTAATTAATCGCTATCAAGATGGTAATGTTCTTGGCACAGTCACCGACGGCTATGTTGCCGGCGCCACAGTGTTTGTCGATACTAATAATAATGGTGTACAAGATCCAGGAGAACCTTCGACAACCACGGATGGAAGTGGAAACTTCCTGTTCAGCGGCATACAGCCTGAAGGCAGCATTATAGCCATTGGCGGTACCGACTTAGCAACAGGATTACCCTTTACCGGTACACTTACAGCACCGAGTGGTGCGAGTGTTATCACCCCGCTGACTACACTTACGCAACAAATCTTAGTCAGCGACCCAACACAAACTCTCGAGCAAGCAGAAGCCTTAGTTTTTTCAACCTTAGGTATACCTGAAGTTGATCTTTCTAGCTATGACCCCATTGCCAGCGCCTTAAGTGATACGGCCACACAAGCCGATAAAATACTTGCTGCACAAATACAAGCTAGCACCTCACAACTGGTCAATATCCTTAATGTTGGGGCCGCCTTAGTTAACAATCTTGCGCCTGAAAACAGTACGGCCGAGACAAATGTTCTTAATACACTAATAAACACTCTAAAAACTGCAAATACAAGTGGACAGACGGTTGACCTAAGTGACGCTCAAACTTTAGGTACACTGTTCAAAGACACTACAGTAGAAGTAGGTATAAGTAATGACAATAATACCCCAGAGCAAACAGCACAAATCGAAAAACTGAGTGAGCAAGCAGGTCAAGCACTCCAAGACATAAATACCGGCATCCAGGCAGCCTCGAATGCGATAACTGATGGGACAATTAGCAATCCAGTTGATGCTTTGTCCGATATGTTTAAACTACAAACATTGACTCAAACACAGCTATCAACAAGCATAAGCAATAACACCAGTGGTGATTTAAGCAATATCATTATAGAGTTTAGCGGTGATAACCTGCAACAAACTGTCGATACAGTACAAGCCGGCAACTTAGATGCCGATACCCCAAGTAATGATGGTACAAGCATTACCAATGGTGAACCAGCTCCTGCTCCTGCTCCTGCTCCTGCTCCTGCTCCTGCTCCAACTCCAACTCCTGCTCCAACTCCTGCTCCAACTCCAACTCCTGCTCCAACTCCTGCTCCAACTCCTGCTCCAACACCAGCTCCAACACCGGCCCCCACCGAAGTCGATGCCAGCGGTACCTTTATCGGCGGCCCGGTAATCACCGGTCACGGTCTCACCGTTAGTGCCTACGACCCGACGGGCAACCTTATCAATACTGGAAGGGTAAATGACGACGGCACCTTCACCATTAAAGTCAAATCCTATCGTGGCCCCCTGCTTATCCGGGTCGAGGATGAGAACGCAGCAGCCGACTACATGGACGAAGGTACCGCAGCGGGTAAAGACCTTACCATCGATATGCGCGCCATCACCGTAGCCGATAGCCGTAGCCTCACCGTTAACGTCAACCCACTGACTGAACTGGCGGTACGTGCCATGGGTCTGGCCGGTGGAGACAATGGCACATCGATAGTCGACATGAGCAGCCTGACTGAGGCCGATATCACCTCTGCCAATAGCAGAGTGGCAACCCTGTTTGGCTTGGGCAGTATCGACCTCACCAGTGCATCCGTTGAGACGTCAATCAATGCCGATGGCACCACCAACACCAGTGTCAACGCCTATGGCGAATCCCTGGCAGTAGTCTCCGCTATGGAGGTTAGTGAGAGTAGCGATACCAGCACTATCCTTGACCTGCTTCTCAATGGCGCAGGAGATAGCAGTTTTGATGATAGCACCAAAACCAAACTGGGTGAGGCAGCAAAGGATGTACTGTCTGACACCGCAGATTTTTATGATCGTGAGGACTACACTCCGGCTCCTACCGACACCACCGCTCCAACAGCAAATTTCACCGCAGCGACCGACAATGTGGGTAGCGTCACTGGCCCCATAACCTCAGGAGACACCACTGACGATACCAGCTTAGTGTTGAGTGGTACCAACGAATTTGGATCCAGCGTCAATGTTTACAATGGCACCACT
>JAJFJL010000091.1 GCA_021774055.1 Nitrosomonas sp.
TCGGCTTAATGAAAGCCACAGAACAATTATCCGCCATGGGAATGATGGCAGTTGACCCGATTGCTCGCATAGTTGCGCCTCGTTTCTGGGCTGGGGTTATTTCAATGCCATTATTAGCGGCAATGTTTTCAGTGATGGGGGTATTTGGTGGTTATATAGTAACAGTAGCTTATATTGGTGTTGATGAAGGTTCATACTGGACACAAATGCAAAGTGCAGTTGATTTTAGATATGACATTATGAATGGCTTTATTAAAAGTTGTTTTTTTGGTGTTGCTATAACTGCCATTGCTGTTTTTGAAGGCTATGATGCAGAGCCAACAGCAGAAGGAGTATCAGGTGCAACAACCCGTACTGTTGTAACTTCATCATTGGTGATTTTAGGGTTAGATTTTATTTTGACAGCTTTCATGTTTAGAGGAGTGAGTTGATGCAGCGCAAAACAATGGATCTATGGGTGGGGATTTTTGTTATCCTGGGCGTTGGTGCACTATTAATCCTCAGCTTGAAGGTAGGTAATTTAGACACTTACAATTCTGGGCAGAGTTATTCAATAAAAGGAAATTTTGAAAACATTGGTGGTTTGAAAGTCCGTTCCGCAGTGAAAAGCGCGGGGGTAGTTGTTGGGCGTGTTACTGATATTCAATTTAGCACTGTTACTTATGATGCTGTAGTTATTATGCGTATTGACAGTAGTTATGAGTTCCCAATGGATACTTTTGCCAGCATATTGACATCTGGTTTACTTGGCGAACAATACGTCGGATTAGCTGCTGGCGGTGATGAAACAATGCTGAAAGATGGTGGCAGTATTATGATTACTAATTCTGCCGTTGTGTTAGAAGATATGATTAGTCGCTTTTTGTTTGATAAAGCGGCAGAAGAGGATGATTTTTAATTGGTTTTTCATGTTGAATTTACAGCTAAGATCACTATAAGTGACCTAGGTATAACATGATTAATACAAGAATTTTTGTGAGGAAAGTATGAAAAAGTTTATTGTTTTTTTTGTTTTATTAACAGGCTTTCTATTTGCGTCTCCAGTGTTGGCAATAAATACACCCCCAGATCAGTTGGTTAATCAGACAATGCAAGAAGTCCTAGAAATTATTGCACAAGATGATGAGATTAAAAATGGTAATCATGAAAAGATACTAGCCTTAGTAGAAGATAAAGTAATTCCTCATTTTGATTTTTTACGCATGACAGGCCTAGCAATGGGTAAAAATTGGCGTCAAGCTAATGCACAACAACGAGATATTTTAGTTACAGAATTTCGTGATTTACTGGTAAGAACTTACTCCAATACTTTATCTAGATATCAGGATGAAACAATTGAAGTAGATCCTATCAATAATTTAGGTGGCGCAACCGATGTTATTGTAAAAACTATGGTAATACAGGGCAGAGGACATCAACCGGTACCTATTGACTATCGTATGGAGAAAACTGATAGCGGCTGGAAAGCATACGATGTAATTGTTGCTGGGGTAAGCTTGGTTACCAATTATCGCGGGTCTTTTGATAGCCAAGTACGTCGTGGCGGTATTGACGGCTTGATTAAAACACTCACAGATAAAAACCGTTCTTTAGAAAATAAATAACTATCTGTATTATCACTAACTATGATTCATCGTAATGACAATAAGATTTATGTTAAAGGCACAATAACCATTGACAATGTAGCTCCCATAACTAAACAAGGGGCTGCATTGTTTGATGGCAGTGATTTAGTGATTGACTTAGCAGAGGTGACTGATCTTGATTCATCAATCGTTAGTATGATGTTGGAATGGTCACGTGAGGCGAAGCGACAGAAGCATCAACTATGTTTTATCAATGTGCCGGAGAATTTGTATAGTCTTATTCAGTTATATGGAATTTCAGAATTTATTACATTTGATCATGATAGTAAGGAACGTGCATGAAATCTCTACTGCTTGTAGTAAGGTGGGTAAACAAAGCGCATCCACCTTGATGGAATAAAAATAAATAGGTAAAAAGGCATCGTTCATTATTCGGTTTACATTTAAAGTAGGGTGCGTTTTACGCACCAACGTTATAAATGGTGCATGGAATGCACCCTACGGAGCTACTCTTGGATCAATATGAAGGGTGCCATTATGAATAACAACAAACCAGCTATTACTTCACTACCCCCAACTATTTGTTATTTATCACAAGAATTATTGGAAAGTTTACAACTAGAGACCTCGGCAGTTGTTGCAAGCATCGAACATTTACTACATGGCCGCAGCAGCAATCAGGCACATGTTTGGAACGCACCTAAAGCAGTCATTACACCACCAGATGGTCGTTATATGATGGCGACCCTGGCTGCTGCTGATGACCCACCATTCCTTGCGGTCAAAGCGCTGTTACTCAACCCAGAAAATCCAAAGCGTGGCCTTAACAGCATTAATTCCCTAGTAACATTGCTTAATAGTGATACTGGCATACCACTTGCAATAGTAGATGGCAACTGGGTAACCGCCGTACGTACTGCAGGTTTAAGTGCCGTTGCCGCCAAACGACTAGCCAATCCAGAAGCAAGTATTGCTGCATTTATTGGTTGTGGAGTACAAGCTCATAGCCATTTGCAAGCACTAGCGGAATTATTTCCTTTGCAAGAAATTAGAGCCTTTAGCCGTGGCACTACAAGTCAGAATAAACTTTGCCAAAGCGCGGAAGCAATAGGACTAGTTGCTATTGCAAGTGAGACTGCTCAACAAGCTGTGAAAGATGCAGATTTAGTAATCACTTCAGTAACTATTTCACCGCAGCTGACTCCTTTTCTAGATGCTAGCTGGTTAAAATCTGGTGTATTCGTAACCATGACAGACTTGGCTGCTCCGTGGTTTAGTGAGAGTATGAGCGCATTTGATCGTATTATTGTTGATGACCTTGAGCAAGAAGCTAGCATGCCAGAGCCTTTAGTTGATCCAACACTAGTTTCAGGAGATATTGGCGGCTTGGTAAATGGTGATATTGCTGCTAGATGTGATCATAATGAACGTACAGCTTTTGTATTTAGAGGGTTAGCTTTGGGTGATTTGGCTGTTGCCGGACTAGCCTATCAGCGTGCAGGCGAATTATTAGCAAATATTCAGGAGTCATAATTTAAATTATGCAAAAAATTACTTATGTTCATCTTATCGGTGATAGTAAAACAAAACTTTGGGGATTAACTGGACGTGAACGTCTACAGCGTATGGTTAAGGCTTGTAAACATACAATTTTAATTGAAGATGCGACCAAATTACCACAGCAATCTACCGCCTTGCTTTTATGTGCGGATCATTTATTTGATACTCGAATACTGACCGCATTAATTGGCATGAAAGAAAATATGGCGCTATACAATGATGAAGGTGAACCTGTTGCAGTGCACATTATTGGTCGTCGAGCAGATGGTATGTTGGCTGGTTTATTACCTGAAGGTAATCGTAGGATTATTGCAACATTACCGCACTATAACGTTGCAGATATGCAATCAGGTTTTCAGCAAAACCTTAAGAAAAAAGATGCTGCCTATGTTTTACCTATGACCAAGACTAATCAGAAAGAACTTGAATCTGAGCTTTTCGATGGATCTTATAAAGGTGTTACTGATTTAATAACTAAATGGCTTTGGCCTGTACCAGCATTTTGGTTTACCAAACTTTGTGTGCGCAATAGTTGGAGCCCCAATCATGTCACCATAGCTAGTTGGATACTGGCTATTTTAGCGGGCGTTGCTTTTTGGTTTGGTCATTATGGAACGGGCCTGATAATGGGCTGGGCCATGACTTTTTTAGATACCGTTGATGGCAAGCTGGCACGTGTAACAGTGACTTCCAGCCGACTAGGGGATGTTTTAGATCATGGGCTAGATTTGATTCATCCGCCACTTTGGTATATCGCTTGGGGAGTTGGTTTAGCCAGCACTTTAACACCGATAGCGGATATTACTTTAGCGTTAATAATTGGCTTAATATTACTAGGTTATATTGGCGGTCGTTTATGTGAAGGGGCATTTCAATTATGGCTAGCACCATTTGATATGTTTATTTGGCGTCAATTTGATTCTTTCAATCGCTTAATCACTGCGCGCCGTAATCCTAATATGATTTTGCTGACATTTAGCTGGTTTATTGATCGGCCAGATATTGGTTTGTTCTTAGTAGTTATCTGGCATTTAGTTTCTACAGTTATTCTTTCTGGAAGACTTTATTCAGCTTGGCTTACTTGGAAACATCAAGGCAAATTAGTGTCTTGGCTAGCAGATATTGATACAAGACGTGACAGAGAAATGCTGGCAGTTAGAATCTTTACCCGTGCACCGATGAAAAACTATGGCAAACCCAGCAAGCATTAGTCACCTGGAATCAGGATCAGCCCGTATTGGCATATTGATGAACCCATTGGGTGGTCAGGCACGTAAGCGTGAAACTGCCATTAGACAAATATTATCTGATTTTCCTGTAACTATCATGTGCGAAGCCAGCGACGCACCTGAATTTAAGGTAGCCATCAATGATTTGATGCAAGCTGATATAGATTTATTGGTTATCATCGCTGGAGATGGCACGATTCAAGCTATTCTTAGCTTGCTGTTTGCTTGTTATCCATTGGCAAAATGGCCGGTTTTACTAACCATTCCAGGTGGCACCACAAATATGACATCACTAGATTTAGGTATTAAAGGCAAACCGGAACAAGTCTTACAGCGTTTAAAAAATAATCTATCACTATCATCTTCCCCCTTGTTTGCTAAACGTGCTGTTTTATGTATTGAACAAACTGGTGTTAATAAAATATACGGTATGTTTTTTGGTATTGGTTTGGTTGCCCGTGGTGTAAAGTTTTCTAGAAGTAGCGTCAAGAAGATTGGTATTACAGGTAGTATTTTTACTGTTCTTATTATGTTTCGATCATTGCTAGGTATGATTCTTGGACGTAATAAACAGCAATGGGCGCCAGTTAATCTATCAACTAGCCAAACAAATGGAACAATGCAGCATGGTACTTATTTATTTGGCCTGATTAGTGCGCTAGACTGTTTGCTGTTGGGTATCAGGCCTTATTGGGGAAAGGAGCAGGCCCCGTTGCATGTAACAATGGTTGATCAGAAACGGAAACACCTTTGGCGTTCCCTATGGCCACTACTTTCAGGCCGAGGCCACAAGCTTAAGCCACAACATGGTTATTATAGCTACAACACTAAATCGCTAGAATTCTTAATGGATGATGAATATATTATCGACGGCGAGTTATATCAAGCAACCACAGCAAACGGACCGCTACGTATCACCGCAACAGATCCAGTTACTTTTTTAGTGGTATAGCTTTGGTATTATTAAAATAGAGTAGCCTGTCATTCCTGCATGTTTTTAGCAGGAATTACGGGGGTAAATAAGAACCAAATAAAAAGGCATTATGGCTACAACACCAACTGAAATACTTCCTAATGAATTAATCGCCACTGTATCAGCACAAAGTGCTACTGCCGTATCTGCAGATTTTTCAGTTTTGACTGATGCACTAGTTGCACGTTTTGGCACATCGCTAGATGCAGTAATTTTATATGGTTCATGCTTGCATTCAGTAAGCCTTGATGAGGGTATCGTTGATCTCTACGTGATTGTTGATAATTACCGTAACGCTTATCCTAAACGTTATTTGGCTTACCTTAATGCGTGGCTGGCACCGAATGTGTTTTATTTAGAAGTCTTGCATCAAGAAAAAACATTGCGTGCTAAATATGCAGTTATTTCCACCGCCGATTTTACAAAGGGAGCCGAAACCTGGTTTCATTCCTATATCTGGGCACGTTTTGCTCAACCCTCACGTTTACTTTACACACGTGACAAACTTAGTCGTCAGTGTATCAATACTGCCCTTGCGCATGCGGCGGTAAAATTTCTTCGCTCTACAATCGTTGCCATCGGTCCTTGCGTAGTTAATGTAGAATATATTTGGACTCGTAGTTTAATGCTAACTTACGCAGCAGAATTACGTGCTGAGCAAGAAACCCGCGCACGCTTCTTGGCACAACGTAATTTAGATTACTACACACAACTAACTAAAACAGCCGCACCTGCTTTAACTGAGATACTTAAAGCCTTGCCAAATGAGAACTATCAATGTTTATCGAACGATAAGCAACGCCGACATGCATTAAGACAATGGCGCTTACGTCGTTGGCAAGGACGGCTTTTATCGATTATGCGCCTGGCTAAAGCCACAATAACATTTCGTGATTGTCTGGATTATGCCGCTTGGAAGATTGAACGACATACTGGTGTGCATGTTGAAATCACACCAATGCTACGTCGTCACCCTATACTTTGGGGTTCCAAGGTAATCTGGCAATTATTACGCCGTGGAGTATTACGTTGAAATGTTTGAATTATTTTGCAAGGACTATCCAGTCATTTTACAACCAAAAAAGTACCAGCTGTAGAACTTGGTACCATTGAAAAAGCTTTATCTTTTGCCGATATTTTTAAGGTGCAAATAGCAATATTGAGGGTATAAAAGTAGGGTAAGTAATCGACAAGAATGGCTACCAACTTAAGACTGAACAGCCTTACTCCTCGTTCCCACGCTCCTGCG
>JAJFJL010000092.1 GCA_021774055.1 Nitrosomonas sp.
TGAGAACTTATTCCACAAAAATTGAAGCGCAAATGCGTAATTTTTATAACAGCTTGTCAGAAAAAGAGCGTCGCCGTTATGCAGCTATTGAAGCAATAAAGCTAGGCTATGGCGGTGCAAGTTATATTCGTAAAGTTTTACACTGCGATGACCGTACCATTACTCGCGGTCAACAAGAATTAGAGACTGACCTTTCCGTTGAAGATCAACGCATTCGAAAATCTGGCGGTGGACGTAAATTTGTGCTGTCAACTGCTACTGGAATAGATGAGACTTTTTTAGTGATATTGGAAAATCACACGGCAGGCTCACCCATGGATGAAACGATAAAATGGACAAATCTGTCTCGTCCAGCTATTGCTGAGAAGCTTAAAGAACAAGGCTTTTCTGTAAGTGTGACCGTTGTTGATCAACTTCTTAAAAAACATAACTTTCGTCCTCGTCAAGCCTTCAAGGTCGAAGCTGGAAAAGCTAATATTCCCTATCGCGATGAGCAGTTTAAAAATATTGAACGGCTCAAGGAAGATTTTACAACACAAGGAAATCCCGTGTTGAGCATGGATGTAAAAAAAAGAATTAATCGGTAATTTTTTTCGTGCAGGTAAACTCTATACACAAGAAACTATTCGCGTAAATGACCATGATTTTCCATCTTATGCAGAAGGTAAAGTTGTTCCTCATGGACTTTATGATATTAATCGCAACACAGGCTATGTTACGCTAGGTATTAGTCATGACACCTCTGAGTTTGCATGCGAATGTATCCGCCAATGGTGGTTAGAATATGGTCAATCGCTGTATAATGGGTCAAACGATTTATTGTTGCTTTGTGACTGCGGCGGTAGCAATAACGCACGCTATTATATTTTTAAAGAGGATTTAGTAAAGCTGTCTGAGGAATTAAATATTAAAATTCGTATTGCCCATTACCCACCGTATACATCGAAGTACAACCCGATAGAGCATCGTTTATTTCCTCATGTTACAAGGGCTTGCAAAGGCGTAATTTTTAAAAGTGTTGAATTAATCAGTAATTTAATAGCTAAAACTAAAACATCTACTGGTCTAAAAGTATTTACGAGTATTCTCGACAGGACCTTTAAAACAGGACGCAAAGTAGCGGATGATTTCAAAGAAAACATGAGAATTCAATTTGATAAATTCTTACCTCAATGGAACTATGTTGCTGTCCCCTTTAATACCGTAGTTTAGGGTGTTATTAAATCCTGAATCCTTAGAAGAAGCACTAAAGCTAAATGAACCTCTAGCCACGGCCTACTATATGAAGGAAGAATTACGCAACATATGGTTCCAGCTGGATAAAATTTCGGCCCAAAAAGCACTTGAAGAATGGATCAGAAAGGCAGAAGTCTCTGGTATCAACATGCTCAAACAATTTGCTAAAACACTGGCTTCTCATCGCTCTGGTGTTCTTGCATATTTTGATTTTGATGGTCTGTCTACGGGACCATTAGAAGGAACTAACAACAAGATTAAAACCCTGCATAAAATGGCATATGGATTTAGGGATACAGAGTTCTTCAAACTGAAAATTATGGCGCTTCATGAGTCCAAATATTCACTCGTCGGATGACCCATAATGTACGCACTTGCCGGATGAACCGTAATGACGCTTTGTTTGATGGTTTATGCAGCACTGGAGTATCGTATCCGTGAAACACTGAAAAAACAACCTGCAACCTTCCCAGATCAACAAGGTAAAGAAACCGTATGCCCAACTGCTCGTTGGGTGTTTCAATATTTTAGCGGCATTCATATTCTTGTCATAACTCAAATGCAATACATTGTTCTTAATCTAAATAAGCATCATATCAACTTACTAAAACTATTGGGAGTTGAATACGAAAAATTATATGCTGGATCTGGATAATGGTGTGCGGAATGACGGCGATGTTCAAGTTTTTAGATATAGCTAGGTCTAGGAATAGCCTGTTTCACAAGTCATTCCAGATAACAACATGATTTTAAACACATTTATATTTCTCACTAAAAGTATAAATAACGTATTAAATCAATCAATTACAAAAAACTTGAACATCGAGTATTAACGATAGGCTACGTCAATATTTTTTGTTCTTGTCTTGTTAAGACGATCTGAATTTTTAGAGGCGTTCTTTATTGAAAACCAAGCTGATTGATGCCAAACTGATTTGCACCAATACTACCAAGCTGTGCGCTGGCCTGTTGTGCAATGTTGTTTAAATAAATATCAATGACAGGAATATCAATAACAGCAGTCGTGGTATTAAATACACTGGGATTTGTTGTGGTTTGTACTTCGGAAAATGATTGTAGTTGTAAAACCAAGGTTCCAGCTTGTTGTTCTAAAGCCAAGCCAACTTCGAAAAAACGATCTTGAATCGCTACTGCAGGTAAATATAAATAATTATTTTTCCCATTAAAAAAAGCATCTTGCAGTTGCGCTTCGGCAACAAGCAAACTGCGTTTAGCTAACGTATGCTGCAAGCGGCCGTTATAAACTTCATAGTGATCAGCAACCAGATCTCCACGTTGATCGTATTCGCGTAAGCGAATATTAGTGCCAATAGCTACCGGCATTTGCCACAGCAGTTCTGTTTGGTCATATGCAAAGGCCAAGGTCTGTAAGCCCCCTCTAAAATGAGCTCGCGTTGATTGCAATAAAGTTTTGTCTTGCGCCAATGCCTGTGTTGCAGCAGTAGTGAGCATATAAGTAAATGCTTCATGGTGTAGGTGATTAACTGTCCAAAGATAATGGCCTTGACCATCATTCAATAAGAACACCGATGGCAAGCGCTGCGAATTCTGTAGTACACCAGTATCATCCACTTGATTAGTCAACAAATTTCCACTGAAAACGATGCGTTCACTCGCCACCTCGTCAATAGCAACAACATTAGCTGTCTGGCCAAAATCACTGATTATATAGGGCTGAAGTAGCGCTGGTTGACTGTTGAACAGCATGGTTTCAGCAGTAATAGTTTGTTGCAATGGCTCGTCATTGGCATCAACAATTAACTCTCCATCGCTGCGTACCATAAAACTACTAATCAATGAGTTTTGTTCTTCTATATAGGGAGAAAATTCGCTATTTCTATAAGCAAATTGTTGTGGCAATTGGAATTGACTACGTAATAGCTGCCATTGACCGACATTGGCGACTCCAAAAATAGGGTGGATAAAAACCGGTGCTCTATTTTGATTGGAATCTATTAGTGCCATGATTTCAATAGGTAAATCTTGTGGTCTAGACCAGTATGGGGCGGTAGTTGAGTCAGCTGTTCCTTCATGACCTCCAGCGGTAACGACATAACTCAATGAAACCTGACCGCCTAGCCAAGGTTGTCCAAAAGTCAGCACTGTTTGTAAGCCAGCGGCTGCTAAACCATCTTCAATCAACGGTAAGACCGTCAGATTTAATACAGAAATAAAATCATCTACACTATAACCATCTACTGCACTATCAAAATTGGGCAAGTCCACAATTATATTTGCAACCGGTAAATTTTTATTACGGTATGCGTGATTTTGCAAGCGTTGTTTGAAGCGTGGTAAAAAGTTTGCATCTAGTGTGGTCTGCATTGATGGTTCAATATCAGCGGCTAACCATAATAAATCAGGGTCTTGTGATAACACGCCAAATAAAGCCAAGTTTCGCCATAATGCCGTAGTACAATTCTCGGTTTGGTTGCCATTGGCTAATAAGGGCAAGTTATTATCAATCCACGGAAGGTCGTTACCCCGATTTGGGTTATAAAAATCACTAATATTCAAGTCTAAATCACAAGGCATCGGATTGTAGGCACCAAGTACCAGTGCGGTTGTTTTTTCTACTGCTCTGGCGCGGGCAAAATCAATATTAGCCAAGCCGATTAAGCCGTCATCGGTATGTAAATAACGGTATGCTAGATAATCTTCGGGTTGCGCGGGATAAAGACTATAATAATACCCGGCCCAAACATTACCCACACCCGCACCAGAATGCCAATAAGGGATATTTGCTTGGGTTAACATAGTTTCTAGTACCAGATCATATTCGGCAGAAAAAGCTTCGGCAAAGACTGCGTCCACACCTAAAGACAGTAATTCAGTAATTATTGTTTTAAATTGCTGTGCGTTCGGGACCGGTAAATTATCCGCCAAAACCAAAGCGCTTGCCTCGCCACCAATACCTGAACCCGATGCACGATTAATAATATGTGCCAAAGATTCAATGTTTGCAGTGACTTTAATGCCTCGTTGTTGCGCCTCAGTCACAATAACCGTTAAAACATCAGCGGCTAATACAAACTTTTTTTTGGCATTTTCAGCGGCAATATTCAATTCGCCATTCGGGTCGTTATTTTGGTATTGTGCGTTATGATTAAAATCAGTATGTTGCAAGCTAATTAAGGTTGGGGAATTAAACCAGAGCAAGCCATCCCCTTCAAGTACAGTGATATCTACCCAAGTGACGCCTTGGTTTTGTAGAAAGTTGAGGTTACTCTTAATATTTTCAATTAGGCTTGATTGTCCGTCTAAGACATCAATCTCTATTTCTGGGGACTCGCTAAATTCTCTTAATACTGTCGTATCAAAAGCAAGTGATCCAGTGCTAAAATTAAAGGTAATCGGATCTAAAGCAGTAAAAATTTCTGGCAAACGTTTTGCAAAAACAGGGTTTCCAAGTAAAACAAGAAGACAAGAAAGGATGATAATGCTTAGAAATTTTGTGTTCATCGTTATTACTCCAGAAAGTGGCTGAAAAAACAAGTCAATCTAATTAGTTACCAGAAGCAAAGGGGGCGCGTCATACGCCGTTACCGGCAACCTATCTAGCAGGTTAAAGTCCTGCCCGAGGAATTCCCCATTCATCTCGGTAGCACCGCAAAGTAGTTTTTGAGTAATTGAAAACTATAAGTTTTGCATGGGCAAAATTGCAGGCCGTAATGCAAATGAATCTGTATTAGCCTCGTTAACCAACTAAGGATG
>JAJFJL010000093.1 GCA_021774055.1 Nitrosomonas sp.
TTTATATGCATCTCATTTAATGTTGTAATTTCTTCAGCGGTTAATTGTTTTATGTAAATCACTAGATCTTGAGGCTTATAGCAGAAAATAATTGTTTATTATGCCATTTTTTTAGTTAAATTAATTTTACGTGGGTACTTAATCATAAATATGATCCATGAATACCAAATTTAATCCTAATGTCAAGGTATTTTTAATGCGATTACCCTGCTGATGTAGACGTTATGTGTTGACATATTTTATCGATGAGAATACAGTTTTACGCCATGTCAATCGATAAGGAGCGCCATGACTGAAGTAACAGTTTCACCTAAATACCAAATAGTTATCCCAAAAGATGTTAGAGACTCTATGGGAATAATTCCAGGTCAAAAAGTCCAAGTTTTAACCTTTCGCAATCGAATTGAGCTTATTCCAATAAAGCCGATGAAAAAAATGAAAGGTTTTTTGAAAGGGCTTGATACAGAAGTTAATAGAGATAAAGATCGATTATGAATGTTATCGATTCCTCCGCTTGGCTATCCTATTTCGCTGGTGATAAAAATTCTACTGTGTTTTCAAAGCCAATTGAAAAAGTTGATAAATTATTGATTCCCAGTATTACCATTATCGAGGTGTTTAAATGCATTTTACGCCAACGTGGTGAGGACGTTGCACTTGATGCTATCGCGCGCTATGGAGCAAGGTAAAATAATTCCACTAGACGGTAGCTTGGCAATTGATGCTGCTCAATATGGTATTGATTTCAAACTTCCATTGGATGATAGTATTATTTATGCGACTGCGCAAAGATATGATGCAATAGTATGGACACAAGATTCAGACTTTAAGTTATTAGATGGTGTAAAATATTAGATGGTGTAAAATATTTCTCAAAAAAAGAGTAATAACACATAACGAATAAGGTTAGAAATCAAGGTAAAACCAAAAGTCAAGGGGTCTACCAGTTTAATTTTTTAGCTTCGCCATTGCACTCTGCTCTTATGGCTAGATTACCAAGAATAGTGGTAGTCCTGCACATGTAGTGGTTTTTGCAAATGTCAATACGAATTAAGGTATGAAACTTATAGTTTATTCTTGTTGTGGTTCCCCAAAAACCACTACATGTGCAGGACTACCGAATAGTTATTCCTAATCAACCTCTGCACATTATGTACAAAGGTGTCAGTCATTGTATAACGCATAAAATACATTTATTATACAAGATGTTTATAACTGACAATTAATTGTATTGGAAAAATCTTTATGGCACGCCCGATTAGAATTGAATTCCCGCATGCTTTATATCATGTGATGTCCAGAGGAAATGGTGGAGACATTATATTTTCTGCGGACGAAGAGAGACAGCATTTTTTAGATTTATTGACAGAGTTGATAACTCTATATGACGCAATATGTTATGCCTATTGCCTGATGGATGACCATTATCACCTCTTAATTGAGACACCGAAAGCAAATCTATCGCAAATCATGCGTGGATTAAACGGACGTTATACTCGTTTTTTCAATAAAACTCATCAACGTATGGGGCATGTATTTCAGGGTCGATATAACTCGATTATTGTGCAGAAAGATAGTTATTTACTTGAACTGTCTCGCTATATTGTTCTAAATCCGGTGCGCGCCGGTAAAGTTAATACGCCAAAAAATTATAACTGGTCCAGTTATCGCGCAACTGCTGGACGATGCCCCTGTCCAAACTGGCTTGCTGCTGGAAATTTACTAAACCTTTTTGATAATCAAAAAGCAACAGCAACCCGTTTATATAAGACATATGTCAAACAAGGAATTAATCAACCTTTCTCAGGGAAAATTTCACAACAAAGCTATTTAGGCGACAACGCTTTTATTGAAAATGTCCAAAAACATATCAATCTAAAACAAAGTAATAGTATTCATATTACCAAGCAATCAAAAAAATCACCAAAGAAACCTATAAATGAGATTATTCTTGGTATAACTGATAGAGCAGAATCAATGAATGCGATATACAAAACAGGCCACTACACAATGTTTGAAATTGCAAACCATTATAACGTTCATTATAGTACCGTAAGTCGCACAATTCGTTCGTTTTACAAAATGCAATGACTAACAGTTGTAGAGTTATTCAGTCAAGAAATAGATAGCATTATATGGCTATATGAGTTTTGAAATTATTAGTGAAATTCTTGATTCTAGAAAGAGCAGATGGCAAAAATATAAAGGTAATGCTAGCGCCAGGCTTGAAGATGGAACGATGCTAAATGCAGAGCTCATTAATATGAAATACATGGCAGAGAGTAATAGCAAAGAGTCAAATCTGTGTATTAATTAAGGTCTCACTCAGGGCTGATAAACTACGACGCATCCACCCTATTCAATCGACCACTGCAACTTATAAATCAATAGGTAAGCCAGCGTTATTTCGCCTTATTCTACTTAAGATTATTACCTAGATACTGCAAGTAATCGTACATATAATATGCAACAAATTGTTTCATAAAATGAATCTTATTCTGCGTGGAATACTTATTGATATTCCCAAAGAATAAAGTTTTCTATATGGAACAATCTATTATGCAGTATGTGTGCGATTACTTGCAGGATCTAGGTATTATTCCAATCTAGCCGACTACTTGATATTATTTTTATATTAGAGTGGCAATTATCACATCAATAACTTGATGACTTTGGTATATTAACAGTGGCTGTTACATAGCAAGAGTAAACTATTAAAGAAAGGGTAAATCTGTTTATTTATAATAAGATAAACAGGCTCGATCTATTTTTATAATATTTATAGTTGTGTATCACCGTTAAGAACTCTGAGAGTGCAAAGCAGATATTATCATCAACGTTATAAGCGGTGAAAATATAAAGCTAATTCTGTTTTATTACCTATTAAAGGAGAAATAAATGAAGATAGCATCAATAGTGGCCTTACTGTGTATTGTATTTATTACCTCAACTGCTTGGGCAGAAGGACAATGCCCTAAACCAACACGTCAACCAGCCACAATCGAATTAATCGATCTGGTTAATTCTGACGCTGTTTTTAAGTCCGAACTATCGCAATCAATCGCCTTAGGTCAGGTCATCAATAACGACAAAATAAGCAATCCAGTTGCAAGCATTGATGATTATTACGACTTCATCGACGCATTGGTCACTTACAACCCGCAGAATATAATGACCGGTCAACTCAACGGAGCCACCCGTGTCAGCATGGATGGCAGCAATTACTGCAATTGGAATATTCTAGATATAATGGCCTATAGCTATTTCCTGGTAGACCAGCAACTGACTACCGATCCACGTGGTCAGATCCAGTTTGAGAATGACAAGTTCTCAAACTGGATGCGATCAATCGCGGTATTATGGGGCCAATATCTGGAGACTCCAGACTCCGCAAAGTACATATCAGATTTTACAAACGACCCAAATTTTGGCAATTGGTATTGCCCGTCAGAGCCTTACCCAACCTTTCAAGCATTTTTTACACGTGAACTTTGCCCAGCAACATTCCCCAACGGCTCTCGCCCTGTTGAAGGGTATGACGATACTAACACCGTAGTGTCAGTTGCAGATTCAACCTCTGCTGGGTGGTGGCCAATAAGTAATGATGGCAAACTGGTGACAACCTATGATGGCGTTGCCCAATCTGGACGCATAATCAAAGGTCAGCTTTACAGTAATGTACACGAGTTCATTTCTCCAAAGCCAACTGAAACAGTGCTAGCCGAATTTGGCTCGATAGATCCAAATAAGTTTAATGGCGGTATCTGGACCCACCAGTTTCTAAACGTGAACAACTACCACCGACTGCATGTGCCAGTAAGTACCCACGTAAAATTAATTTAACTAAAAAAATGGCATAATAAACAATTATTTTCTGCTATAAGCCTCAATATCTAGTGATTTACATAAAACAATTAACCGCTGAAGAAATTACAACATTAAAT
>JAJFJL010000094.1 GCA_021774055.1 Nitrosomonas sp.
GCAAATTCGGAGAAATCGGCCCAAATCCTCCCCAGTTTTCGTTAAATATACCAAATATTCGCCTCAAACCGGTGATAATTTGGCCTCGATTCTCCAAATTTTCGCTTCGAAATCATAAGTCCGACAGGCTCCTAGGTTCTATTTCTAATGACATTCGTTCCATCAGATAACACAAACAGTCTTGGTGAATAATTTGTGTATCTCGCGTTAACATTGACGGCATAACAGGACGACGAAGTCTAATTGTGTTGCCATCAAGATAGAAATAATCTCCTGATACTTCCTGGTCTTGTTCATTTGAAATACTTAATAGAATAGCGCGCTCCGATTGCTGCCATCCTAAAATTGTATCAACCGGTAGTTCACGAAAATTTAGATGATCAATGTTATCGACTAAACGTAAGTCCAGTCCATTTTCATGAAATCCTATTTGTATCCCAGGAACAATCCGTACAATCGCGACGGTATGAAATAATTCAATATCGTGTTTAGCGATTGGACGTGATGGAATTTCAGCTAAATGCAAACAAGCTGAAAGAAATTCAGTAGCATGAATGGTTCCTTGTGGATTATCAGGTTGACCGCATTCCAGCGTGACGGCTGGCCCCAGTTCTGCAAAAGCAAGAGATTGTACTCCCTGGGGGCGGGTAAAATAGATGACAGTGCGATCAAATAATGTGGCCAAATGTAAGAAGTCAGGCTCTAGTTTATTGATGCAGGCATAATGTGGATTCAGGCCTGTGTTGTTATGAATATCAATACTGGCAAAAATTCCTAATTTATACATCTCATCATAAACCTGGTTTGCCATAGTGTGCTCTGGTTTGTCGCCCTGGTTCCAGATTCGATTATAATCAGGCTGATTATCAAGATGCCGTAGACAGTGATGTGCAGCACTAACATTGCCAATAAAAATAGAGAGTGCACGTGGTAATTCCTGATTCTGATAGTTACGTAACAAATTACGCAAAGCATTCCAACCAACGGGTTCATTTCCGTGGAGTAAGACCGAAATAAATAGCGGCGGTTTACGTTGACCACTCAGATGGAATAATGTTGGTCCATCTAATTTTGTAGAAAGTTCGTGTGCTTCTAGTTCAAGGAGTCCTTCTGGTATTTTATTTTGTATGGTCAGCATAAAGTTAAATTCTGTGTTGAACCTATACTTCACGCGGTCATGGTTTCGGTTCTCTAATAGATAATTTTTGCCAATACCAGCGTTACTAAAACAATTACATAGCTAGCTATGCGCTTGTTTCAGCGCCTTGCTATTGACAAAAATTATCACACTATAAAACCCTAAACCATGACCGCGTGAAGTATACATGTTGCCTAAACAGGCCATTGATGTACTGGGTTACCATGCCATTGCTGTTTTGAATAAGCTGCTGTCAATGCATTCATGTCATGGTTATGTTTCGCCACATAACGCTGTTGCCAGCGCGCGCCAGTTTGACCGGTAATTATCCGTTGTTCAATAGTACCTAGATAATGCTGGATATCATTCGGATTTATTTTAAGACGTTCAAGACCGTTGCGTGCAAGTGGCAACAAGTAAGCGAGTAAAAAAGTTTGGGCATCTAAATTAATGGCATCAAACCAATGAAATCTGGCTTGTAATCCATGCTTAGCACCAGCATAAAAATTGTCTCGTGCCTGGGAAAAAGAGAGGTTTTGTTCGGGTGGTGTTATTTCATCTGTTAGATATTTAATGGCACCTATAAATAAAGCGGCATTGGCAACCGTGTCAATAATACTGGGTCCTGCAGAAATAACGCGGTGTTCAATACGTAAATGTGGTTCACCCTCATTATTAAAACCAATCAATGGACGATTCCAGCGCCAAATGGTGCCATTATGAAGACGTAGGTGTGCCAACTTTTCGGGTGGCTCGTTAAATAAAACAGGAAGAATAACTGGAAAATGATCACAATTTTCTTGGAAACATTCCATTAAAGAATCCTTGGCATACCCGGTACCAAATGAAACACGTTTAAGGTCATCTTCATTATCACTCACTGAAACCGCTTGTTCAAACAACGGCACCCTGGTTTCCTCCCATAAATGCTTACCGAATAAATACGGTGAATTTCCGGTTGCAGCAGCCATTGGACCTGAAAGTATAATGGCAGCATTATAATAACGGGTGGCTAAATTGCTAGGAACTTGTACATGAATCTGGAGTGAAGTGGTTGCGGCTTCCAGCATGACATCATTGTGATGCGTCAAAAAATGTTCATGTCCCTTGATGTCAATTTTTAGCGGACGACCATTTCTTAAACGGAAGATTTGTTCATTCAATGCACGGTAGCGCGTAGAGTTAGATATATTCTTAAGTGATAAATCAGCCTCCATAATCGATGGCAATATACCAATAGTCAGTATATCACTACCCAATAGCTGAGCTTGGTGGCGACATTGATTACAAATTTGTGTTAGGTTTTGCTCCATCTGCCTAAAAACACCACCAGAAAGACGTTGCGGAAAACTATTTAATTCAAAATTAAAGCTGGCTAATTCCGGTACGACCAATGGATTGTTTAATGCTTCCAGAAAATACTCATTAATCGGAGCAGGACAGTGCTGACTATCAATTAACCAGGCTTCAAGTTCATAACCAAACATTTTTGGTTGATTAGAGAAGCGATTTTGTGCCAACCAGTCATGCACAATCTTTGTTTCGTTGTGTAAACGTTTAATGAATTCTTTTAAGTCGCTTGAATTAAAATGATTAGAAGGTATTTCATCACCCATAATGCAGTATTCCTTAAGTTGGCAATTGTCAGTAGCACCGAAATAAGCAGATGGGTAGATTTTTACTGATTACTCCAATCAACATCTGTATCTCAAATAACAACCATAAACACTATAAATAAACTAGCGACTTAGCACGACTTCCAACACAAATTTACTACCAATATAAGCTAATAACAATATCGCAAACCCGACCAAGGTCCAGCGTATAGCAATACGCCCACGCCAGCCATAAAGTCGTCGACCAATAAGTAGCGCCGCAAATATTCCCCAAGAAATAAAACCAAATAAAATCTTATGAGTAAATGTCAAAGGCTGGCCAAAAACTTCCTGCGAAAAAACAACGCCACTGAAGAGTGTTAGTGTCAGTAGTATGAACCCTACCCAAATAATACGAAACAACAATTTTTCCATTACCAAAAGAGGGGGTAAGTTGGTAAAAATTGAGGGCATGGCAGGGTGATGTAGACGATGTTCTACTATCATCATTAGGAGCGCATGCAAGGCAGCAATGGTTAGTAGGCTATAAGCCATCATCGCAATTAGCAAATGTACTTTAAAACCAATTAATTCAGTGTTCTCTAACGGCTGTAACGAAGGAAAAACTAGTGGTAGAAATACTGCTATTGCGGCGACTGTTGCGACAGGTGCAAATAGTGTTTGCAGTCCTTCCAAACGATAAAAAAATCCAGAGGACCAGTACATAAATACTGTTAACCAGACAATAGAAGAAATTGCATTGCCCACACCGAAACTTAGTCCGTCTCCTACAAATATCGATTGGTAGAGTGTCATCCCATGTAACAATAACGGAACGACAATGACATAACGCTCCCATATGGCTGCAGTTAAAACACCATTTGTATTACTTAATGAATTTGACCCACACCACTTAGTGCGCCAGAAATACCAAATAATAAGGGTATAAAGCAAAGAAGCAACGATATAAGTTAAAATACTAGACATTATGATTATTGATCAAGAAGTATAAATATTTGTTTAGGGCACGCATGAAATAATTTGTTGTGCAAAATGTGTATGATCACTTGCAGTATTTAGATTTAACAAATAGCGC
Source organism: Nitrosomonas sp. (assembly GCA_021774055.1). Taxonomy (GTDB): domain Bacteria; phylum Pseudomonadota; class Gammaproteobacteria; order Burkholderiales; family Nitrosomonadaceae; genus Nitrosomonas. The sequence goes on from JAJFJL010000094.1 coordinate 3,830, forward strand.
CAGATTTATGCTCATATTCAAAACTTGCTCAGTACTTTATACCGGATCGTGTAAACATGCACATAGCACAGCTATGTAACTGTTTGCAAACACAGAAGATGAACATAAAGATAAAACTAGTTGTTAAAGTTATTCCATGCATTTTCCTTAGTCTACATGGCACTTTAATAAATTCAAAATGCTAATCTTGATATTTCAACCCCAATAACTGCAAGCAACTAAGCTATTCACACTCAACTTATTGTTTTATGAAGTTAATTGCACCTGTAAAAAAACACTTATTGACCCTTAACAAGAATTAAATTTATGTTACTTCGCACAGCCATGACTTCGGGTTCTATAGTGTGATAATTTTTGTCAAGAGCAAGGCGCTGAAACAAGCGCATAGCTAGGCTATGTAATTATTTTAGTAACGCTGATATTGGCAAAAATGATCCTTTAGAGAACCGAAATCATGACAGCGCGAAATATATACAGGACATTAACTTAATTAATCTTTATTTGAGACATTTACTTTATATAGGAAATTAAATATGTTTGACAATCTTACCGGTCGACTTTCGGGTGTTATTAAAACTATCCGTGGTGAAGCAAGACTAACTGAAAGTAATATTCAGAAAGCATTACGTGAAGTCCGTATGGCATTATTAGAAGCTGATGTGGCATTACCAGTAGTTAAAACTTTCATTGATAAGGTCAAAGAGAAAGCAGTTGGCCATGAAGTAATGGACAGCCTGACACCAGGACAAGCACTGGTTGGTGTGGTTCATAAAGAATTAATTGCTTTAATAGGTGAGAAACAAGTTGAAATAAACCTTAGTACTGTACCACCAGCAGTTATTTTGATGGCTGGATTACAAGGTGCTGGTAAAACTACCAGTAGTGGTAAGTTAGCAAAATGGCTGATGGAGCAAAAGAAAAAGAAAGTACTACTAGTTTCTTGTGACATTTACCGTCCAGCAGCTATTCATCAATTGGAATTATTAGCACAACAAACAGGTGCCGATTTCTTTCCGGTACAAACAGGACAAAAACCAGGGGCAATTGGCAAAGCAGCATTAGATTATGCGCGTAAGCATCATCATGATGTAGTGATTGTTGATACGGCAGGACGGCTTGGTATTGATGAAGCTATGATGCAGGAAATTACCGAGCTTGAAACAATACTAAAACCAATTGAGACCTTGTTTGTCGTCGACGCAATGCAAGGACAAGATGCTGTTAATACCGCCAAAGCTTTTGGTGATGCACTACCTTTAACTGGTGTCATTCTTACTAAACTTGATGGTGATGCCCGTGGTGGCGCGGCGTTATCTGTTAGACAGGTTACTGGAAGACCAATTAAGTTTACTGGTATCTCAGAGAAATTAACCGGCCTAGAACCATTTTATCCTGATCGAATGGCATCACGTATTCTAGGAATGGGTGACGTTTTAGGTTTAATTGAGGAAGCCCAACGTAACGCCGACCAGGATGAAGCTGAGAGACTAGTAAAGAAAATGAAGTCAGGCAAGTCATTTAACTTAAATGACTTCAAAATGCAGTTTCAGCAAATGCAAAAAATGGGTGGCATGGGTGCAATGATGGATAAGTTACCCGCACAATTTAGCCAAGCAGCAAAAAATGTGAATGTTGATGATAAAATAATTAAACGTTCTGAAGGAATTATTAATTCAATGACAAAAAAGGAACGTGCTAAGCCAGATATTCTAAAAGCATCGCGTAAACGACGTATTGCTAATGGTTCTGGAGTTTCCGTACAGGAAGTTAACAAATTGCTGTCGCAATTTGAGCAAACTAGAAAAATGATGAAAATGATGAAAAAAGGTGGTATGTCAAAAATGATGAGTGGACTTAAAGGAATGCTTCCAAAGATGCGTTAACCATTTATTGTTACGTGTAATCAACTTGATGTTTAATTTTTTTATAGCTATAAACCTAGATCCCGCAGATTATCATGTATATAATGCACAGGGTTTAGGTTAAAATTTTGAAACGATCTTCCTCTTGTCTTTCATACACTTAATGAATTAGATTAGATTTGATGTGCAGGCTGGGTTAGCTTATTGAGTGTAGCGAAATAAGCTAACCCAGCATTTGCTATGCAACTGGTGTTGATATGGATTTATAGTGAATGCTGGGCTTTAATCTGCTTTAGGTGTCTTATCTAACCCGATAACTTTTTCACCTGGCTTTATCCCTTTGCTAGCAAACCAACCTTGATTCATTTCAAGAGCATACTTTGCAATACCTAATGAACTATGAAGGATTCTAGTGTGAGGCTCCATATCAGAAATATTAAGAATAAGACCTTGCTCATCAATAAAGGCAACACTTAGAGGAATATTAGTATTAAGCATCCACATGCTATAGTAATTAGCAACAGGGAAAATAAATAACATACCATGATTTTTCGCCAATGACTCTCGATGCATTAGTCCTTGTGCACGAGATGATGGCGTATGTACAACCTCTGCTGTTAAGGAATAACTAGAGATCTGCAAAGAAACCGTTATTGTTTCTAACGGCCGTGCATTAGCTATACCAGCTAAAAATAATATTAACAAAAAAGTAATTAAGCGCATCAATGTTTACCTGTACTACCAAAACCATCTTCACCACGATGACTTTGGTCAAAATTATCAACCAAATTAAAATCTACTTGCATGACTGGCACAATAATTAATTGTGCAATCCGTTCCATTGGGTTTAACTCAAAAGATGTTTGACCACGATTCCAGCATGATATAAAAATTTGCCCTTGATAATCTGAATCAATTAAGCCAACTAAATTTCCTAAAACAATCCCATGCTTATGCCCTAAACCAGAACGTGGCAAAATCATTGCAGCAAAGCTAGGGTCTTCAATATGAATGGCGATACCAGTTGGAATAAGACTGGTCTCGCCTGGTGTAATCGTTATGGCTTGTTCAATACATGCTCGCAAATCAAGTCCTGCTGAGCCAGGTGTAGCATACGCTGGCAACTGATCACGCAAACGGGAATCAAGAATTTTTAAATCAACTGTTTTCATTTCTCTGTTTTTTATATAATTGTGAAATTCGTTTAATTAAATGCCTAGCTTGTTCAATTTTAGCTGCTTTAGGTAATTCTTGCCTACTATCACCATCAAGTAGAATCAAGCTGCTCTCATTGGCACCAATTGCATCTTGAGCTAAATTAGCAACAATTAACGGTATATTTTTCTTACGACGTTTATTTTCTGCATATTTTTCTAGATTATTTGTTTCTGCAGCAAAGCCTACACAGAATGGCGCATTAGGTAAATCTGCCACAAATTTTAAAATATCTGGATTAGGGGTTAACTCTAATTTTAATAAACCATCTGATTTTTTAATTTTTTGATTCTTAATTGAGGCAACTTGGTAATCAGCAACAGCTGCAACACTAATAAATATGTCTGCATTAGCAATTTCTTTAGTTACTGCAGCCAACATATCATTTGCACTAATAACAGGAATATAAGCGGCCAATATAGGCGGCTTTAAGCATACCGGACCGGAAATAAGCGTAACATTTGCACCTGCTTCTATAGCACTTTGTGCCACTGCATAGCCCATTTTTCCAGAACTTATATTAGTGATGCCACGGACCGGGTCAATTGCTTCAAAAGTTGGTCCTGCAGTTATTACCACAGATTTATTTTGCAACCATTTTGGCCGATTAGCCATTTGCACAGCTTGTGCTAATTCTGACACCTCTAACATGCGTCCCATACCAACTTCACCACAAGCCTGCTCACCGCTAGCCGGGCCAAGAATCGTTACACCATCATCCTGTAATAACTTTATATTTCGTTTGGTCGCTGGATTCTCCCACATTTGTCGATTCATAGCAGGGGCAATTAATAAAGGACAATCACGTGCAAGACATAAGGTTGACAACAGGTCATCAGCCAATCCATGTACCAGTTTAGCAATAAAATCAGCACTAGCAGGGGCAATCAGTATTGCATCAACTTCACGTGACAGATTAATATGTGCCATATTATCGACCGTATTAGTCTGCCATAAATCAGTAAACACTGGTTTCCCAGTTAATGCTTGTAATGTTGCTGGTCCAATAAAATGACAGGCAGATTGAGTCATCACAGCTTGTACATCAATACCATCTTGCATCAAAACACGCGCTAATTCTGCCGCTTTATACGCAGCTACGCCACCGGTTATACCAAGTAGCAAATGTTTCAGGTTATAAGCAGATTTACTATCCATAATCTTTCATCAATGTAGCATAATTCATCTAAAACAAAGCATTCTTCTACCTAAACTTCGTGAATTTATATAATTATTATGGCGATACCAGACTGGCCAGAATCCGAACGTCCACGTGAAAAGCTTATAAAAAATGGTGCACCCACACTTTCTGATGCTGAGTTGTTAGCAATTTTTCTACGTACTGGCATGGCAGGGAAGAGCGCTGTTGATCTTGCCCGAGAATTACTTATCCATTTTGGTAGCTTAACGCGCTTATTTACTGCAACCCAACAAGAATTTTGTCAATTACCAGGGATGGGAGCTGCTAAATATACACAACTACAAGCAGTTTTGGAAATGGCACGACGTGCATTAGGTGATGAATTAAAAAATGGTGACATCATGACTTCACCAGAGTTGGTTCGTGATTATTTACGACTTACACTAAAAAATAAACAACATGAAGTTTTTGTAGGTATCTTTCTTGATGTTAGAAACTGTACACTTGCAACAGAAGAATTATTTAGTGGGACATTGACACAAACCAGTGTATATCCACGAGAGATTGTAAAACGAGCGCTTCATCATAATGCAGCTGCAATAATTTTTGCTCATAATCATCCGTCCGGTATTGCCGAGCCAAGTCAAGCAGATAAAACACTTACTCAAACATTGAAACATGCACTTACGTTAGTTGATGTAAAAGTTCTTGATCATTTTATTATCGGTAATAATGAAACAACTTTCTCATTTGCCGAGAATAATCTGATTTAGATTGAACTAAGGAACATGTCGGACTTGTAAATTTCGGCTGCAAATTAGAAAAAATCGTACCAAATTCCCTCTATATGCACGATTGGTTACAAGATCTAGGTTGAATAAAGTCATTAAATCAGTATATAATGCACCTTTTTCCGAATTTTGGAGCGCATTATAATGGCACGTGTATGTGAAGTAACTGGTAAAAAACCTATGTCAGGCAACAATGTTTCTCACGCAAACAATAGGAACAAGCGAAAATTTCTACCTAATTTACAACGGCATAAGTTCTGGGTTGAAAGTGAAAAGCGCTGGATTAGA
>JAJFJL010000095.1 GCA_021774055.1 Nitrosomonas sp.
TGTCCAATTTAGGCGAAGTCATTTTGCTCTGATTTGAGGCGGTCCGTAGGGCGCATAGTTACTCTATGTAACCGTAGGGCCAACGAAAAATCAGAGTAAAAGGGCAAGTATAAATGGATAAATTATTATTTCCTCGTCCCTTAACGAACTATTAACATGCTTTTTTTACTATATCACCTAGATCCTGCAAGTGATCGCACATATACTGCACAACAGATTGTCCCATACGGCAAACTTTATTCTTTGGGAATATCAATAAGTATTCCACGCAGAATAAAGTTTGCCGTATGAAGCAATTTGTTACACATTACATATACGATCACCTGCAGGATCTAGGTATCAAAAGTGTAAACTACTTTTGGAATTGACTTAAAAACAACCTATGCCTTTCTCTTTTGTACTTCTCTGGACCGATGCTCTGGTCTATCTGTTAGTCGCCATTGTTATCACTTTTGCCTGGCATATCCGTCACGATGAACAATTATTAACACCTTGGCGGCGTGTTGGACATAGTGCAAGTGGTATGGCAGCACTAACAGTATTATTATTTTTTATCATTATCGGGTTACTAGATACGGTACATTTTCGCCCCGCCCTTGAGAATCGATACAATAACAGCGAACAAGTTTATAGCGTAGAGGTGTTAAGCCTGTTCGATGTAATGGTTACACCACTACGAAAACAGGTAGAAAAAACTTATTCCGCTCCGCTGGCTGCTCACCTTTATGCTAAAGAAACGGTGGAGCAAGCGGACGGTAGTCAAGCACGTGAATTCTCACGTTTAGAATTTGGTGGATCGCATTTACAGCACCCTGAGTCACAACGTATTCAAGATATTACTTGGCGTGCAGTAGTTGGTGCAATGCTTGGCTTAATTGTTTGCACTCTATTGATAGTTTTATTAAACATATTATTAGCCCGTCGACATAGACAAAGTTTTAAACAATCTTTATCTGCTATTTGGCGTGGTACTACTGAAATCCCCTGGAAAGCAATATTAATCACGCTGATGACAATGCTCGCCCTAATCGGCACTGTGATAATGTTGGCACCACATTATCATGTATTAGGCACCGATAAAGTCGGCCAAGATGTGCTTTATCAAGCGCTCAAAAGTATCCGTACTGGCCTGGTTATCGGTGCAATTACCACCTTAATCATGCTGCCATTTGCATTATTACTAGGCATCATGGCTGGCTATTTTAGGGGCTGGACTGATGATGCTATTCAATATATCTATACCACCTTAAATTCAATTCCCAGCGTGCTGTTGATTGCTGCAGCAGTGCTAATCATGCAGGTATATATCGAAACCAACCCTGAGATGTTTGAAACCACCGCTGAACGTGCCGATCTGCGTTTATTGTTTCTTTGCATCATCCTTGGGGTTACCAGTTGGACCGGGCTTTGCCGATTGCTACGTGGTGAAACATTAAAATTACGTGAGATGGAATATATCCAAGCCGCTCATGCATTTGGTGTTTCTCACTGGCGTATTATCAGTCGCCATATTTTGCCTAATGTGATGCATATTGTATTAATTGCCACAGTTATGGATTTTAGTGGTTTGGTTCTGGCTGAAGCAGTGCTGTCTTATGTCGGAGTTGGTGTTGATCCATCCATGATTAGCTTTGGCACTATGATCAATGCAGCACGTCTGGAGATGGCACGTGAACCAATTGTTTGGTGGACATTATTCGCTGCCTTTAGCTTTATGTTCACCTTGGTACTTAGTGCCAATCTTTTTGCAGATGCAGTGCAAAATGCATTCAACCCACGCATTAAAACATTATCGACAAAATCTACAACCCGTATATGAGTCCCTTACTAGAAATCAACCAGCTCGAAACCACACTCCATACCAGCAGCAAATCGATCATAGCTGTAGATGGCTTATCACTAAAAATTTTTAAAGGTGAAACCCTGGCCTTGGTTGGTGAATCTGGTTGCGGTAAATCAATGACTGCATTATCAATTATGCGACTATTACCAGATGTGGGTGAAATTACTGCTGGCAGTATCAAACTTGCTGATGAAGATCTACTGTTATTACCTGAAGTAAACATGCGCAGATTACGCGGCAAGCAAATTGGCATGATTTTTCAGGAACCAATGCTAAGCTTGAATCCGGTAATGACTGTTGCTGAACAAATCGGCGAGACTTTGCAGCGTCATTTCAATCTGCGCGGCAAAGCTGCCCAACAGCGTATTATTGAACTATTAGATCAGGTTGGAATTCCTGATGCCGCAAATCGTATGCTGGAATATCCATTTCAATTTTCAGGTGGCATGAAACAACGGGTAATGATCGCCATAGCACTTGCCGGAGAACCAAAACTACTGATAGCTGATGAGCCAACCACCGCACTTGATGTCACTATTCAAGCCCAAGTACTTGACCTTATGCGCAGCCTACAGAAGCATAAGGAGATGTCAGTACTACTGATTACCCATGATCTTGGAGTTGTTGCCGAAATGGCCCATCGTGTCGCCGTGATGTATGCTGGTGAAATTATTGAAACCACTTCACGTGACACCTTCTTTAACCACCCTGCTCACCCTTATTCACAAAAACTATTTGACTCTATTCCGGGTAAAAATAAACGTAATAATAAATTAGCTGTCATCAAGGGCAACGTACCTCCCCTATCACAAACATTTATTGGTTGCCGTTTCGCAGAACGCTGTGAGCATGCTTGGCAACACTGTCATCAAACAATCCCAACCTGGCATCAATTACCCAACCAGCATTATGTGCGCTGTCATCTATTTAATTCAGACAAAAAAACTAAGGTAACTAATTTAAAAGAAGAAGTTACTGCAACACAGCAAATACCAGTACCAACATCAACACCAAATAATAACCAGCTATTACATGTCAGCAACCTTAAAGTTTATTTTCCGATCCGCAAAGGTTTAATCAGACGAGTTGTTGGTCAAGTTAAAGCAGTTGACGGTGTGTCATTAACCATCGCAGCAGGCAAAACACTAGCTATAGTCGTTGAATCAGGATGTGGCAAAACCACGGTAGGAAAAAGTATTCTACAGTTAATCCAACCAATTGCAGGTAGCGTCTGCTTTGATGGATTAGAATTAACCGAATTGGAGCGCAAACAACTACGTAAAAAACGTGCCGACTTACAAATTATTTTTCAAGACCCATACGCCTCACTAAATCCAAAAATGCGTATTATTGATATTATCAAAGAAGGGATTGATGCATTATCTGTGAATAACCCTAGCATAGCAGCTAGCCACAATGAAAAAACTATTGATAGCCTATTGCAACAAGTTGGCTTACACACAGAGGCTAAATGGAGTTATCCCCATGAGTTTTCTGGTGGTCAACGCCAACGTATCGCCATCGCCCGTGCTTTAGCGGTTAATCCTAAATTACTAATTTGTGACGAACCAACCAGCGCACTGGATGTTTCGGTACAAGCACAAATTCTAAATTTATTAACATCACTACAAAATAAATTAGGGCTTGCCTATTTATTTATCACCCATAACCTTTCGGTTGTCGAATTTATTGCGGATGATGTAGCCGTAATGTACTTAGGTAGAATTGTTGAACAAGGGCCAGTTGATACAATATTAAATAGCCCCAAACACCCCTACACCCAAGCCTTATTATCTGCCGTCCCTAACATTGATCAGAAAAATAAGCCTGACGTAATTCATTTAACAGGCGACCTCCCCTCACCAGCAGCACCACCATCTGGTTGCCATTTCCATACTCGCTGCCCACATGTCATGCCAATATGCCACGATCGCTATCCAGAAGTAAGCATATTTGATACAACCCATACGGTGCACTGCCATCTTTATTCTCAAATTCTTCCTGTCGAATAAAATATGATTACGCAACTTGAATTAAAGAATTTCATGGCATTCAGCGATTTGAATATTAATTTTTCACCCGGAATTAATATCATCATAGGTGAAAATAGTACGGGTAAAACACAGCTACTTAAGGCATCCTATGCGCTATATTCTGGAGCAACATTATTAAAAAACCAAACAAACATAAGTGATGACAAACTTGCAGAAGCATTAACCACTAAGCTAACTACATTATTTATGCCACTAGATGGCAAACTCCGCAAGATGCACCATCAAGGTGCGACAAAACAAGCCTATTTGCAAGCACGATTTGCTCAGGATCAAGAAATCGCCGCAACCTTTTTCAAGAATTCCAATACAGTAGTAATTAAAAATCGTAATAATTACCAACAATACCAGGCAAAGACTGTTTTTATTCCAACCAAGGAGGTTCTTGCTTCAATGGAGGGCTTCAACAGTCTATATGAAAAATATGAACTTTCATTCGACCAGACTTATCAGGATATCTGCTTGTTGCTAGATCTACCAAAAATACGGCCAGAAGCCCTACACAAAGAATCTAAACAAGCAATGGCGCAAATTAAAGATATTTGCGGTGGTTATTTTGTTTTTCATGGTGGCGGCAAAGTTACCTTCAAATCTGAAAGTGCGGAATTTTCTGCTAACGCTATGGCAGAAGGCTTCCGCAAAATAGGTATGCTCTGGCGCTTATTGGAAACCGGAGCCATTCACCCTGGTGTCAGTGGCCCCTTGTTTTGGGATGAACCTGAGTCTAATCTGAACCCTAAGTTAATACAGTTACTAGCACAAATTTTATTGGAACTATCGCGCAATAATCAGCAAATAATTCTAACGACCAATGATTATGTACTGCTTAAATGGTTTGATTTACTTATAGACAAAAACAAAGATGATCATATTTTATTTCATACTCTTTATCGTGATAATAATGGTGTAATCAACATAAATAGTGCTGAAAATTATCAATCAATCACTCCTAATGCTATTGCAGATACCTTCAACGACATGACTAGGAAACAAGTAAATAAAATGATGGGAAGAATGGGCAAATGAAATTAAGGGAGCGTTATATAGAAATAGATTTTACTGATGCTATTGATGCCTTAGTGTTTGACCAGATGAAACCAGATCAGGCTAATTATCATGGTATTGGAGAAATGCATCGCGTTGATTTTATTGTTGAGTTTGATAATGCAATTATTTTTGTCGAGATAAAAGATCCAGCCAACCCTGATGCTCAAGAAAAAGGGTTACTAAAGTTTGAAAAAGAAATAAATGATGGAACACTAAGCTCTACTTTTGCCTCTAAATTTATTGATAGCTTCTTCTATCGCTGGGCAGAAAACAAGCTTTCTAAAACTGTCCATTACATAAATCTAGTAACACTTGAAGCAGAAGTATTACTAAACCTATCTGATGAAATCTCAAAAAAGATATCACCTTCAGGTAAAAACTCTAAACGCTGGCAAAGGCATCCTATACAAAACTGCCAAGTGTTCAATATTAAAACATGGAATGAAAACTTCCCTAACTGGCCGGCCACGCGTCTACCTGCTGACACTGTTGCAGTAGAAAGAATATAACCTAGATCCTGCAAGTGATTATGCACATTTTGTGCATAATCACTTGCAGGATCTAGGTATAAATAAAATGGGAAGACTTTCAATTAAATGCCAGAGGTGTTCGTCTTTCGGTAACAGATCTTCTGAAGAACCACCTCTTTTCAGTCACCAGTTCTACTGATACGCATGAACAACAACTTGTTTCTTTGGAAGATAGATGGGAACGGATTATTGGTACACTAGGCAGCGAAAGTTTTCCTGAATTTTTGCGCGCTTACTGGAATAGTAAAAATAAAATATTCATAAAATCGGCACTGGGTCAGCTTGATGACATTTCCTAAATTCAGGTCATTTAGGGTAATTACAATAAAACCATTATTTCCAACAACTATTTTATAATCAACTGGACACCTGATTTTTTGCGTTATTTGCAATATGCAAATAACGGGACAAATAGCATAAATAGTTAGCATGTCACCAGGCGGACCCAGTGCCGACGTATGGTAAGATATTTTATAGCAACTTCAGTGAGTTTAAATTCCACTTAGCACTTAAATCACCAAATTTTCCACCGAGAAACATCATCCGTAGCATCCGACTCCAAATCAGAAAAATAATCACTATCTGGAAAATTACGTTGCAAAATTCGCTTAGTATCATCACTTAGATCAAGCAGTCCTAATGCATCATAAGCTTCAATTGTAATTAGCAAAGCTTCTTCTGTTGCTGGTGTGGTTGGATATTCTTTAAGCGCAAATTTCGCGCGATTAATCGCAGCAACGTAAGCTTTTCTTTTTAAGTAATAACGTGCCACATGAATTTCATTCATCGCTACCACATTAATTAAATGCGCCATACGTTGTCTAGCGTCCGGGGCATATTTACTATCTGGAAAACGTGTCACCAAGGCTCTAAAATTTTCAAATGATTCACGCGAGGCTTTTGAATCACGCTCACTCATATCCTGTTTAAGAATACCTTGCATTAAAAAACCTAGAACTCCCCAATCATCATTGAAATCTGCCAGTCCTTTGATGTAGTATGCGTAGTCAACATTGGCATGATTCGGTTGTAATCTAATAAATCGATCGGCTGCTGCGATAGCTGATGCTTGCTCTTGATCTTTATAATATGCATAAGCTGTTTCAAGTTGCGCTTGTTGCGAATAGCGACCATAAGGGTAACGTGCTTCTAATCCCTCATACAATTTAATAGCTGCTGGATAATTACCATCCTCTAATTTTTCTTTGGCTTCAGTATAAAATTTGTTCGCAGACCAATCTTTAGTATCTTCCTCCTGCTGTGAAAAAGTACCACAAGCAGACAACAAAAATAATAGCAATAAAACTAAGTAACGCAACATGAGAGACCCCATAAAACATGCAAGAATCCGCAGATTATAACGTAAAGAAAACTTCCCCAGTAACTAGCCAAGCAAACACCACGCCAATTAATTTGATTATCCCGAATGATTGTATCGGCCTACGACTTGATCTTGCTCTGGCACGATTGCTGCCAAATTTATCACGTAGCCGCTTACAAACATGGGTCCGTGATAACCGAGTAACGGTCAATGATCAGTTAGCTAATACTAGACAGAAAGTATGGGGTAATGAACAGATTCAAATTAAACCGCAGTATGAGGCAGCAGATAGTGATAAATATATCGCTGAGGAGATAGAACTAGAAATTATCTATGAAGATGACTGGCTTATCGTGATTAATAAACCGGTAGGAATGGTGGTACATCCTGGCAATGGTAATTGGCATGGAACAATGCTCAATGCCCTACTCCATCACGCACCCCAATTAAAGCATGTGCCGCGCGCCGGGATTGTTCACCGTTTAGATAAAGAAACCAGTGGATTACTGGTAGTAGCAAAAACTATTGATGTACAAACCAACCTGGTACGTCAATTACAACAACATCTAGTAAAAAGAAATTATTTAGCTTTGGTATTAGGCGAAGTTATACAAGATGGGGTTGTTGATGCACCTGTCGGTAGACATCCGACGCAACGAACAAAAATGGCTATTACTACTAAGGGCAAACCAGCACGCACTCATTATAAAGTTCTAGAACAACTTACAGGCAGCACATTACTGCAATGTAGCTTGGAGACCGGACGCACCCATCAAATCCGGGTACATATGCGTTCCCTTAATCACCCATTGGTTGGTGATCCTGTTTACGGTGGCAAGCCAAAAAAAATAGCACCAGAAGCTGCAGGTATATTAACTAACTTTTCAAGGCAAGCTTTACATGCAAAACAATTAGAATTAAAACACCCACACAAGCAACAACAGATTAAATGGGAAGTAGAACCACCTGAGGATATGGAGACATTATTACAAACATTGCGGCAATTCGAATAAAAAAAGTATTCTTCATTATTCGGTTTACATTTAAGGTAGGGTGCGTTTTACGCACCAGCGTCATAAATGCTGCATGAAATGTACCCTACGAGACAAGGTACACCCCCCCTTGTCTCTACCAAACTTAAGCTTAGTGTATAGTCGCTGCTACTTCTTGTTCACAGCTAAGGTCTTTACAATAATTCTCTTGAATACCATCAAGAAAACCTAATAATGCATCACAAGCTTGTTTGGTCGCTTCTAGCACCTCAGCCTGTTTCTCTGGAGTATCAGCGAAACGCTCAATAATTTCCCATTCTGCTTTAGAGTGATAAATATCAGCAACTTGATGTACGCTAAAGAATTCATAATCATCTGGATTCTTCATACCATAAAACTTTGCCAAGCCATCGATTTTAACTGCGGCAATTTCTGGGACTTGGGACTCAAACGCATGCAATGCAGCAAGACCGGCATAAAATGGTTGATTCAAACAAATATCACGGAATGTTGATACCAAATTATCGGTGCTTGGTAACGCTTCAGCATTCGCTAGGCTTTTATCACTAGAACCTAAAGCAAAAGCAAAATTCTTCCATAAAGCTGGGTGATTCTTCTCCCCATGTTCTTCATCTATTAAGTTTTTCAGAACTTCCTGTCGCACACTTATATCACCACTATTTTGTTCATCATGAAAATGTGGGGTATTAAAGTGTACTGCACTCAAATAAGTTGGTTCTGCTAACACATTGTAAAAATACTGCTCGGCATAATTGCGTAATTGTTCTTTTGTCAACTTACCTTCTGTCCAAGCAACATAAAAAGGATGCTTCAATAAGCTTCTATCATTAATAATCGTATCAACTTTTTGCTTCAATATTGTTTTGCTTGTCATGTTTTTCCCTTTGAACATGAAACCTAAATTCTACAAATAATCATACGCACAAGATTGTTATCAGAATTTAGGTAAGATAAAAAAAGCATGTGTATCATCGCCAAACAAAATTAACGGATACTGTCATACCTCACGAATTTTACAACACCTTCGATTTAAACCTAGAGCTAGTTGTCTAATTTATTCCATGCATGTTCCTAAACAACCAGACAAACTTATGCAGGAAGAACTTTTTTAAATGGTTTAACAGTTACAGACTTATAAACACCTGCTGCAACATAAGGATCTGCATCTGCCCAATCCTGAGCATCCTGCAATGAATCAAATTCTGCCACAATCAAACTCCCAGAGAAACCAGCCGGCCCAGGGTTAGAACTATCAATCGCAGGATATGGACCCGCCAGAATTAATCGTCCTTCTTCTTGCAACTTATTTAAACGTGCCAAATGTGTAGCTCGAACTGACAAACGTAGTTCAAGACTATCTGGAACATCTTCTCCATTTATTACGTAAAACATTAGCTGTCCTTATTTCTCTCATTGATTATTTCCTTGGTTACAACTATTTCTTGAAGTTGAGCATCATTGCCTGGTGTAGATACCTCAATATTAGTATTTTCTGAATCTTTACTACTTGGGTCTATTGAATTTTCAACCTTGGCATCTGTTGAATCGCTAATGTACTTAGCCAACATTGCACCCTGAACCACAATAAATGCTAACATTAACCCCATTGATCCAAACAGCTTAAAGTTAACCCAAGTATCAATAGAATAGTTAAACGCAATATGTATATTAAGGCCACCCATCAACACAAAGAAGCCGACCCAACTAAGGTTAACCTTATTCCAAACCGAAACAGGTAATACCAATTGTTTCTCCAACAACATTCGGATTAAGTTTTTATTAAAGAAAAGATTAGATATTAACAACGCTAACGCAAATATCCAATACAGCACCGTTGGTTTCCATTTAATGAAAGCATCATTTTGCAATGCTAAAGTTGCACCACCTAACAGGACAATAATCACTAAACTAATCCACAGCATCTTATCGACCTTACGATAACGCAGCCACATCCAACCAATTTGCATAAAAGTAGCCACTATAGCAACTGCTGTTGCCACATAAATATCATAAAGTTTAAAGGCAGCAAAAAACAATATAACTGGAATAAGATCAAATAAGAATTTCATAAATAATCACTACAATAAATAAACTATTAACTTCAAAACTTGGACTACCTTCATATTAACCCCAAGTAGTTTACATTTTTGATGTCAAAAAAATTACAAATAGGTTGAATTCCATACACCATTTACAACGTTGGTGCGTAAAACGCACCCTACCTAAATGTAAACCGAATAATGAATGGCCCCAAAGCTTGCTTACGGTAAGACTGCTGGCAACTGTTTAATAAGTGCGATTTTTTCTTTTGTCGCGGAACCTAACAATGCGAAACCTAATAAATTACCATCTGCATCTTGAAACAGTGCCTTTACACCCTCTTCATTAGCTTCGACCTGCCACTCCCCGCTTGCTTTAGCATCAGGTGGTGATACCACCGTTGGACAAATTGGTGTTTTTACCATTACTGGCATTGCCGGATAATGTACTGGCGTCGAATTCCCAGTAAGCGTCGCAGCTAATGCACGCGCCGCATGGGTAATTGGCATTACAAATGGCAATACCTTACCTTCTACTTCAGCACAATCACCTAATGCATATACATCATCTAATTGTGTTTGCAAATGCCGGTTAACTACTACCCCACGGTTAACTTGTATACCTGATTCTTGCGCTAATTTAGTA
The DNA here is from genome assembly GCA_021774055.1 of Nitrosomonas sp. Taxonomy (GTDB): domain Bacteria; phylum Pseudomonadota; class Gammaproteobacteria; order Burkholderiales; family Nitrosomonadaceae; genus Nitrosomonas. Next base: position 10,491 of record JAJFJL010000095.1, read on the forward strand.
CGTGGACGTAAACCAACTGCCGACAAAACAACATCTGAAGTAATACGCTCTCCATTCTCAAGCACTAAATCTAAAGAGCCATCAGAACGCTCAACACTCTTAGTAATCGCATTAAAATGGAAATTAACCCCTAAAGCCTCCAGTTTCTGCCGCATAAACTCACCACCAGCCGGTGGCAATAATCGCCCTAGTGGCTGTGTGCTAATATCCACAACATGCACTTGATGACCAACCCCTGCTAAATCATTGGCAAACTCACAACCAATCAATCCAGCACCAATAATGCTAACTGATTTTTTCCCGCTAATTGCATCACGAAAACGACGATAATCATCAACATCATTCACTGAAAGAATCTCAGAGACCCCGTCTCCTTGCAATTGCAAATGCACCTGATCGGCACCTAATGCCAATACTAGTTGGCCATAAACCAGTTTTTCTCCATCTTCAAGCAACAAGGTCTTGCTTGATGAATCAATTGCTGTGACACAAGTATGAGGACGAATAGTTACCTTCTGTTGCTCCATCATTTTATTTGCATCTGCGGTAACAATAGACTCCGGTGTTTTTCCAGTAGTTAAGGCATTTGACAACATTGGTTTAGAATAAAAACCTGCATGATCTGTAGATAGCATAATGACTGGCAACTCATTATCTAATTTACGCAACTCACGTACCACGGCATAGCCTGCCAATCCACTACCAACAATAACAACAGGATCCTGGCTCATTAATTAAACCTCCACCATTTCAAAATCACTTTTGCTAACACCACACTCAGGACAAGCCCAATCATCAGGAACATCCGCCCAACGTGTGCCAGCACTAATGCCATGCTCTGAATCACCGATTGATTCATCATAGATAAAACCACAAATACCACATTGAAATTTTTTCATTTGCTATTCACTTAATTAATGCCAGAAGGCGATAAAGAATATTGGTAGATAAACACATAAGCGTTAAACCTAGATCCCGCAAGTGATCATGCATATAGTGTGTAACAATCTGTTGTGCAAAATACGTATGACAACTTGCAGGATCTAGGTTAAATACCAACATTTGATTTTGTTTCTGTCGGAGTAACCTACAGAATAAAAATAACCAGTAGTTTTGAAATACTGGCTAACAAACTAAAATATAACCTAGATTCTGCAACTGATCTAGGTATAATAATTATTCATATTCATCATAAACCACATCTGGCACATTATCATCATGCACTAAACTATTCCGTCTTTGAAAATAAGCATCACGTACAAACTCATATTTATCTAGCGCAGCTTCTTCTAGTATTTTCTCCGCACCTAATAATTGCACACGCAAATCAACCGTTCTTAATCCTGCCACCGGAATCAATACCTTATTGTCAACATCAACGATATTGGTCTCAATCCCACTATTATTATTCATATAAAACCCTGTAACCGGATCAGCGAAATAAGCATCAACAACAATTCCTGCCGCATCACGTACAGAACTAGGACCAAATAAAGGTAATACCAGGTAAGGGCCACTCGCAACCCCATAATGCCCTAATGTTTGACCAAAATCTTCATTACGTTTGCTGATATCTAAATCACTAGCAGCACTAATGTCACTAGCAATATCTATCATACCTAGCATACCAAAAGTCGTATTAATCAAAATACGTGTACCACCTGCCAAGGCATCATCAAACTTAAGCTGCAATAAAGAATTAGCTGTAATCACCACATCATTCAGATTAGAAAAGAAATTGCCAACAACCATTTCAATCGGATAAGGAACTACCGCTCTATAACCTCTGGCAACTGGTTCCATTACATTGTCATCAAGAACTTCGTTAAAATTAAACACCGCACGATTCATTGATTCCAATGGATCCTGTCTATTATCAACAGAAGCGCAGCCAGCAACAAAAAACCCTATCACTAGTAGGATTAACGTTCTAAATCGGCACATATATGACTCTCTCAAAAATTTTCTTGTTTGTTATACATCTTGGTGGCGAATCTTGCCATATTTGCTCAATAGGTTCAAACCTAGATCTTGCAAGTAATCGCACATATACTGCACAACAGATTGTTCCATATAGCAAATCTTATTCTTTTGGAATATCAATAAGTATTCCACGCAGAATAAGATTCACTCTATGTAACAATCTGTTGCACATTATATGCACGATTACTTGCAGGATCTAGGTCAAATTAAAAACCATCACTTATTAACACCAATAAAATATGACCATATGTAATGTTGCCCAGCAAGCGGTTCTAGTATATGCTTTGCAGCCTAGTGCAGCAATAGAGTTTGTTAGGAGAAGTGACCGAGAGGCTTATGGTGCTCGCTTGGAAAGCGTGTGTACGGTTCATCCCGTACCGCGGGTTCGAATCCCGCCTTCTCCGCCGTTGAATTACTAATAATCAATAAGTTATGCGTTACATAGCGACCTAATTTAGGCATATTTAGTCATGTTTTAGCATCGCTTGGTCAGTATTTTGGTCAGCATTTTGACTGCCAAAACATATCTAACGCTTTATTCCCTCTTTGTGTGTCGTCGGTTATCCATCGTGCGTATGTCTTTGCTGTGATTAGCACGTTTGAATGCCCCATCTGGCTTGATACCCACGCTAAATTTTCGCCTGCCGACAGCATCATTGATGCACAATAATCATAATCAATGGGGTCATATATAATCAATGTATATAATCAATGTAATCAATGGGGTCAGGGTAGCGGCCGACAAGGCCTTAATCTTGCGGGTGAAAGTCCCGTCGCATCAATTGCTCGATTCAGATGCGTAGTGATGC
>JAJFJL010000096.1 GCA_021774055.1 Nitrosomonas sp.
TGCTCATCTTCTGCATTATGTAAACAGTTACATAGCCGTGCTATGCGCCTGTTTACACGCTTTGAATATGAGCATAAATCCTGTGCTAGTTGCTCAAGTTGTTTCATGCACGTTCCTTAGTAACTACCCCAAAAGCTCATCAATTAATTTTTTTATCCGTACCACACGTTTTGCTGTTTCTGGGATTTGCACATCAATTTTTATTTTATCAGGACCAGATAATACATATTCGTTATCTTGTTGTATCAATTTGATAATATTTGCTGAATCAATCGGTGGGTCTGGTATAAATTGTATTTGTAGATTGTCATCACTGGCATCAATACGTGTAATTCCTAATGGTTGCGCAGCGATACGCAAGTAATGACTATCCAATAGTGTTTTAGATTGATCAGGTAGAAGGCCAAAACGATCAATCAATTCTCGATGCAGTTCATTTAATTGATCGTTATCTGTGCAACTAGCTAAACGTTTATAAATAACTAAACGTTCGTGAACATCACGACAATAACTTTCTGGCAATAATGCAGGGGAATGTAAGTTAATCTCAGTTGTTATGCCCAATGGTTGCTGCATATCTGGTTCTCGTCCTTCTTTTAGAGATTTTATTGCAGCATCCAACATATTGTTGTAGAGACTGAAACCAATTTCTTGCATTTCACCACTTTGTGAATCACTTAGAACAGCACCCGCACCTCGAATTTCTAAATCATGCATGGCTAAATAAAAACCAGCGCCAAGTTCTTCCATTGATTGAATAGCTTCTAGTCGTTTTTTAGCTTGCGTTCCGATGGCTGATTCTTCTGGTGTTAACAGGTAAGCGTAAGCCTGGTGATGAGAACGACCCACTCGGCCACGTAGTTGATGTAGCTGCGCTAAGCCAAATTTATTTGCCTGGTTGATAATGATTGTATTCGCACTAGCGATATCAATCCCGGTTTCTATGATTGTGGTACAAAGCAGAATATTAAAACGTTGTTGATAGAAGTCACGCATAACATGTTCCAATTCACGTTCGCGCATTTGTCCGTGGGCAATATGAATCCGTGCTTCAGGTAATAATTTAGTAAGTTTTTCATACATATGATTGATGGTATTAACTTCATTATGCAGAAAATAGATTTGTCCACCACGTTTTAATTCACGTAAGCAGGCTTCTCGAATAGTTCCTTCTGAGAAACCACTCACAAAAGTTTTAATTGCTAGTCGTCGTTGTGGTGCGGTAGCAATAATTGAGAAATCACGTAATCCTTCCAGTGACATTGCCAATGTACGTGGGATAGGAGTGGCTGTTAACGTTAGCACGTCGACTTCAGAGCGTAGTTTTTTTAATTGTTCTTTTTGACGCACACCAAAGCGATGCTCTTCATCAATAATAACTAATCCCAAATTTTTAAACTTAACACTTTTTTGAATCAGCTTGTGGGTGCCAATAACAATATCAATTTCCCCGCTGGTTAATCCAGCGAGTGCCTTAGTTTGTTCTTTAGCGGAACGAAAACGTGATAATTCTGCAATTTTTACTGGCCATTGTTCTGCAATTAGACCAAAGCGATCTGAGAAATTCTGAAAATGTTGTTCAGCTAATAATGTTGTTGGTACTAATACCGCAACTTGCTTGCCATCAGCCGCAGCGATAAAGGCTGCGCGTAAAGCTACTTCTGTTTTACCAAAACCAACATCACCGCAAATAAGGCGGTCCATTGGTTTGCTAGAAGTTAAATCTTTGATTACCGCTGTAATAGCAGCTGCTTGGTCTGGCGTTTCTTCAAAACCAAAACCTTCTGCAAAGGCATTATAGTCATGTTGTTGCAGACCGAATACATGGCCTTTGCGGGCTGCTCGTTGGGCGTAAAGATTAAGTAATTCAGCAGCAGTATCGCGGACTTGTTGCATCGCTTTGCGGCGAGCTTTGTCCCATCTGCCACTACCAAGCTTATGTAGTGGTGCAGTTTCTGGTGATGCACCACTGTAACGCCCAATAAGTTGTAACTGTGAAACTGGCACATAAAGTTTATCGCCACCGGCATACTCTAGTGTTAGAAACTCACTCAACTGGCTAGAATCACCTCCACCACCCAGGTCCATACTAATTAAACCATGATAACGACCAATACCATGTAGCTCATGTACAACAGGATCACCTGCTTTAATTTCTGATAGATCACGTAATATAGCATCGGTAGATGTTGTTTTACGTGATTCTCGTGCGCCCTTACCATGCATATGCGCGGCATAAAGTTCTGTTTCTGTAACAAAAGCAATATGTTCAGCAACGCTAATAAAACCATTATGTAGCGGTGCAACTCCAAGCATAAAAGACTGATCACTGTCGAGGAATTGTGCATAATTATCACAATTTTCTGGATACAAATTATATTGATTCAAATATTCTGCAATTAATTCACGCCTACCAATACTTTCTGCTAGCAATAGCAAACGACCATTTGACGGTGTAAAACTGGCAATAAATTCAGCAAACTTTTCTACCGGGTTTTCTGCATGACGATTAACCTGAATTGACGGCAATTTGTTGATAATTGGTTCTACCGCTAGATCTTTATTTTCATCTTTCAGGGCAATACGTGCGTAAGGCTTTAGTTTGCCAAAGAATACATCACTACTAAGAAATAATTCATCAGGTGGTATAGGAGGGCGAACTTTATCGGCACGTAATAAATTATAACGAGACTTAGTGTCACGCCAAAAATCGTCTATTATTGATTGAACATCATGATGTAAACAACACACGGTGGTTGCTGGCAAATAGTCAAATAAAGTGGCGGTTTGCTCAAAGAACAACGGTAAATAATATTCAATCCCAGCAGGCGCAATACCTTTGCTAACATCACTATAAATTCTACTTTTGGACGGGTCACCTTCAAACCTTTCACGAAAATTGCTGCGAAAACAACTGCGCCCAGCATCATCCAACGGAAATTCACGAGCCGGTAATAAACGAATCTCATTAACCGGAAAAATACTACGCTGCGTATCTACATCAAAAGTACGCATAGTATCAATTTCATCATCCAGTAAATCAATACGGTAGGGCAGTGAGGTGCCCATTGGGAACAAATCAATCAATCCGCCTCGAATGCTGTATTCACCTGGTGATAGCACTTGATTTACATGCTGATAACCAGCTAAAGTCATTTGACTACGGAAATCTTGCTGATTAAGAGTTTCTCCTTTCTTAAGGAAGAAAGTATGGGCAGCTAGATAATTGCAGGGTAATAGTCGGCAAAGTGCGGTTGTTACTGGCACAATCAATACATCACAATGACCGTTTAATACTTGATAAAGAGTTGCTAAACGTTCTGATACCAAATCTTGATGAGGAGAAAAAGTATCGTACGGCAGCGTTTCCCAATCAGGTAACAAATGAGTGCTTAGTTCTGGGGCAAAGAAAGGAATTTCTTCTTGCAGCCTTTGTGCATCTAGTGCACTCGCTGTAATAATAGTAATTGGTTTAGATTGTTGTGCTAGTCGAGCCAGAACAAGGGCATCACTGGAATTGATAAAATCAGTAACAGTGGAAATTTTGCCGGGTGAAGGGGGGGTAAGCTTTGCTTGCATTCAGGTTTGCTGTATTCAGTAGTTAGGAATGTGCAGAACAGTATATTTATTAGTTCTTTTTTTCTTTATTAGTATTGGTGTCACCAGTTGTTTTATTTTTAGATGTTGTCGTTAAGTCAGATGCAGTTTTTTTGTTTTTTTTCATTGATAAGCTAGCAATTAAAACACCTAATTCGTAAAGTAAATAAAGCGGGATAGCCAGCATAAATTGTGAAACAATATCCGGTGGTGTAAAGATTGCTGCAATGATAAATGCACCAACAAGAACATATTGACGAATTTCTCTTAATTTTTCTACTGTAACAAGCCCTACTTTAACAAAAACCATCACAAATACAGGAACTTCAAAGGTAATGCCAAAAGTGAAAAACATAGATAAAACAAAACTGACATATTTGCCAATATCAGTCATAACTGCAACCCCATCAGGCGCAAAAAAGGTAATAAATTCAAAAACTAGTGGCATTACTGCAAAATATGCAAAGGCCATGCCAAGAAGGAATAAAAAACTACTTGTAAATACAAGTGGTAAGGCTAAACGCTTCTCATGAGAATATAATCCTGGCGCAATAAAAGCCCATATTTGATAGAGCGTGTGAGGTAAAGTAATAAGAAATGCCAACATCATGGCAACTTTCATTGGTACAAAGAATGGGGTGACAACATCGGTGGCGATCATTTGCCCACCTTGTGGTAGTTTTTCTAAAAGTGGCTGGGCTAATAAAGTGTATAGTTCTCGTGCATAAATAGCACAAGGTAAAAAGCCAAGTGCTATTCCTGCAATTATACGAATTACTCTGGTACGTAGCTCTAGTAAGTGTGAAATTAATGTGCTATCGGTTTTATTAGTATTATTATCGCTATTCATATAATGGTTGCAGGTGTATCAATTAATTTAATAATATAACCTAGATCCTGCAAAAGATGACGGAGCTTAGATTTTACCTAGATCACTTGCAGTGATCTAGGTTTTAATCACCCCAGCGTATTTACGGTATATCTTTCTTGGTTATGTCGATTTGTTGTGCCGCTGACTTAGAGTCTGGCGTGGTTGTTATGATTGAGGGAGTTACCTGAGCACTAGCATCAGTTTGTTGAGCTTCTGTTGGTTTCGACTCAGTTGTTGTTGAGCTACTCATCTCTGTCATTGATTTTATTTCATCAACCTCTTGCTTCATAGATTCTTTGATTGAACTAGCAGTCTCGTGTACTGAGGCACGAAGGTTATTTAATTCTTCTATTTTTAATTCATTTTCAATGTCATTCTTGACACCACTCACATATCGTCGAGCACGCCCTAATAAATGACCGAGCGTTCGAGCTACTCGTGGAAGCCGTTCTGGCCCGATCACAATTAAAGCCACCATTGAAACAATCAGTATTTCTATGAATCCGATATCAAACATTTGGTTACATCTGTCTTAAATGCATAACAATATTTACTTAAATTTTATCCGCTTATTTAATAAATTGGATGCAATAAAAAGCCTGGTTAGATTTTTTCTCTGGTATCAATGTTAATTGTTTGGCTACCTGTTGACGGTGGCGGAGAAGAGATGTTTTCTGTTGTTGAGGTTGATTTTACCTCTTCTTTTTGGCTTGCGTCTTCCCTAACCTCGCCTTCAATAGTTCGATTATTCATTCGTGACGTATGTGTTGGTGATGTCTCCTCAGGCTCAGAATCCTTAATTCCTTCTTTAAAACCTTTAATCGCGCTACCAAGATCACCTCCCAAATTACGTAGTTTCTTGGTGCCAAATACCACGACAACAATTGCCAGTACGACAAGCCAATGCCAAATACTAAATGCACCCATCATAACCTCCTTAAAATAGCGTCACTTTATAGTGACCTGATTGAGAAAAGATGATTTTTACCTAGGAGGTTGTCAGAGAATAGAAGCCTACTGCGAAAAAGCTGGATTCTGTCATATTTCCCCGTAATTTTCATTAAATATGCCCTATATTCGCCTCAAATCACAGAAAAATCTGACTCGAACCAGTATTTTCTCGCTACGGCCTCTATTCTCGGACAACCTCCTAGATTATTTAAGTGATCATCTAATCTGAATGAATCATTCTTGGCAAACGTTCATCGCCACCAATAACATGAATATGTAAATGAAAAATTTCTTGCCCACCAACATGGCCAGTATTAATTATTGTACGAAAGCCATTGTTACAACCTTGTTCTTTTGCCAGACGTGGTGCAAGTAACAACATCTTTCCCAGCAACGCTTGGTGAATGCCATCTGTTTCAGATAATGAAGCAACATGAAGCTTTGGTATAATCATAAAATGCACTGGAGCTACTGGATTGACATCATTAAAAGCAACAATATCCTCATCTTCATAAATTTTACTAGCAGGTATTTCACCGTTTACAATTCTACAAAAAAGACAATCACTCATTATCACCTCATTTTTTTCTAGATGCTTTTTCTTCTATCCCAGAAATACCTTCACGCCGCTGCAATTCATTCAATACATCTTCTGGTTTCAAACCATGATGAGCCAATAGTACCAGACAATGAAACCATAAGTCCGCTGTTTCACGCACAACATGTTGCGCGTCGCCATCTTTTGATGCCATTAACGTTTCAGCAGATTCTTCGGCTATTTTTTTAAGAATCTCATCTTGCCCTGCATGTAATAATTTTGCTACATAAGAACTTGATGCATCTGCGTGTTTACGAGTTTCAATGGTTTCCGCAATACGTTGAAAAATTGTTAAATCAGTCATTTGTTATATATCTTTTTTGGGTCTTTAATAACAGGCATGGTAACCACCCACTCGTTATTTTCTAGTTTATTGAAGAAACAATTATGTCTACCTGTGTGACAGGCAATGCCGCCAATTTGATCCACGGTTAGTAATAGCACATCATTATCACAATCCAAATAAATATCTTTCACTTTCTGAACATGACCTGATTCTTCACCTTTGTGCCAGAGTTTCTTACGCGAGCGTGACCAATAAACTGCGTGCCCTGTTTCAGCCGTGAGTTTAACAGCTTCACGATTCATCCAAGCAACCATAAGTACTTTGCCACTTAAAGAATCCTGCGCAATAGCAGGTATCAGTCCATCAGCAGACCAGTTGATTTTACTAAGCCAAGTATCAGACATAAATTTAATTTAAATAATGGTAACGTAGAGACAAGGCATGCCTTGTCTCTACCACAATAACCCTACAATCGCACCTCAATTCCATATTCAGCCATGCGTTGCTTTGCTTGCTGCACAGTAAATTCTCCATAATGGAAAATACTAGCTGCTAATACAGCATCTGCATGGCCTTGTAATATTCCTTCTACCAGATGATCCAGATTACCCACGCCGCCACTGGCAATTACTGGGATATTGACAGCATCAGAAACAGCTCTAGTTAATCCAAGATTAAAACCATTTCTGGTGCCATCCCTATCCATACTAGTTAATAGAATTTCACCTGCACCAAGTGATTGCATTTTTTTAGCCCACTCAACTGCGTCAATACCAGTCGCTTTACGTCCTCCATGGGTAAATACTTGCCAACGAGGAGCACTGTCTGTGCCATCAATTTGTTTAGCATCAATGGCAACTACAATACACTGTGAACCATAATGATCTGTTGCATCTGCAACTAATTGAGGGTTCTGCACTGCTGAAGTATTAATACTTACTTTATCCGCACCCGCATTTAATAATCTACGTACATCTGCGACTTGTCGCACACCACCGCCAACGGTTAATGGAATAAATACTTGAGAAGCGACTTCTTCGATAATATGTAGAATTAAATCACGATTATCAGAGCTGGCGGTAATATCAAGAAAAGTTAATTCATCTGCACCTTGTTCATCATAGCGTCGGGCAATTTCGACTGGATCACCAGCATCACGTAGCTCAACAAAGTTTACTCCTTTAACAACTCGCCCATTAGTGACATCAAGACATGGAATAATACGTTTAGCAAGACTCATAAAACAAAATCCTAGATAGTTGTGGTCAGCTGATCTGCCAGTTCCTGGGCTTTCTTAAAATCTAACGAGCCTTCATAAATTGCACGTCCAGTGATTGCACCGCTAATACCTTCTGATTCAATTTTACAAAGTGTATGAATATCATCAAGATTAGTAATACCTCCACTAGCAATAACCGGAATCTTTAATGCATTGGCCAAAGTGACGGTGGCTTCGGTATTAATGCCACTAAGCATACCGTCGCGTCCGATATCTGTATAAATAATAGCTTCAATCCCATAGTCTTCAAATTGTTTTGCTAATTCAACAACATCATGATCAGTTACTTTAGCCCAGCCATCAATAGCAACTTTACCTTCTTTGGCATCTAAACCAACAATAATATTTCCTGGAAAATGTTTACTTGCCTGTTGTAAAAAACCAGGTGCTTTTACCGCAGCAGTACCGATGATTACATAGTTAATGCCATTCTCAAGATAACGTTCTATGGTAGCCATGTCACGTATTCCGCCGCCAAGTTGGATCGGAATACTACCTCCAACAGTATCAACAATGGCACGAATTACAGCTTCATTTTCTGGCTTGCCAGCAAATGCACCATTTAGGTCAACCAGATGTAGGCGACGTGCGCCTTGATCTAGCCAATGTTGCGCCATTTCAGCGGGGTTTTTGGAAAACACGGTAGCACCTTCCATTATTCCTTGCTTAAGCCGAACACAGTGCCCATCTTTCAAATCAATTGCAGGAATAATAAGCATATATTTAAATTATTTTAATCAATTAGATATTAGTATCTAGAAATGAAGTGGGTGTCCACTTCGTGAAATTACTTAACAGTTTTAATCCAGCATCATGACTTTTTTCTGGATGAAACTGCACCGCAAAAATATTGTGCTTGGCAACCGCACAAGTAAAGGGAAAAGGGTAACTGCTACTAGCAGCAATTAATTCTGGGTTGGTTGTTTCAACATAGTAGCTATGTACGAAATAAAAACGGCTATCGTCAACAATACCATTCCATAATGGATGGTCAATGGTTTGATGAACTTGATTCCACCCCATATGAGGTACTTTAAGCTTTTGTCCATCCGTAGCTATCATTGCTGAGGCAGGAAAATGTAAAACTTTTCCAGGTAAAACACCAAGCCCTTTAATATTACCTTCTTCACTTTGCTCAAAGAGCATTTGCAAGCCAATACAAATTCCTAAAAATGGTTTGCTGGCAGCAGCTTCTAAAACAACTGCACGTAATCCGCGCTGATCTAATTCATGCATACATCTAGGCATTGCTCCCTGTCCTGGCACCACAATCCGTGCTGCTTTGCTAACTACAGCTGGGTCATTGGTTACTTGAATAGAAACTGTGGGGGCGACATGTTCTAGAGCTTTGCATACAGAACGTAAATTACCCATTCCATAATCAACAATTGCGATATCAGTCATACGATGGTGTGGAACATATAGGTTTACAAAGTGCCTTTAGTAGACGGGATAATGTTGGCGGCACGCAGATCAAGTTCAGCTGCCATGCGCAATGCACGACCAAATGCCTTGAATACAGTTTCCGCCTGATGATGTGCATTCTTACCAGTTAGGTTGTCAATATGCAAAGTTACTAACGCATGATTAACAAAACCCTGGAAAAATTCATTGACTAAGTCAACATCAAATTGACCAATCCATGCACGAGAAAATTCGATATTAAGCTCCAAACCAGGACGACCAGATAAATCAATCACCACCCTGGACAGGGCTTCATCAAGCGGCACATAGGCATGTCCATAACGACATAAGCCTTTTTTGTCACCAACCGCCTGGGCAAATGCCTGCCCAAGAGTAATGCCAATATCTTCAACCGTATGATGAGCATCAATATGTAAATCACCGTTGGCGCTAACTTCAAGATCAAACATGCCATGACGCGCGATTTGATCCAGCATGTGATCCAAAAAAGGCACGCCAGAATTTAACTTAGCTTGGCCTGTTCCATCTAGGTTTAGCTTAATACTGATCTGAGTTTCTAAGGTGTTACGTGTAACCTGAACTTGGCGCATAAAATAGGATTGTTTGAAATATTAATTGTTAAGAAATACTAGCTTGCAACGCTTGATAAAATTGTTGATTTTCTTCAGGTGTTCCAACAGTTACCCGTAAACAATTTGTTAACAAGGTGTGCGCTCCATTTAGATTTTTAATTAGAACGTTATGTTGTTTGAGTGTAGCAAAAACTTGATCAGCATTGTTTACCCGAAATAAAACAAAATTAGCATCAGAGGGAAAAACTGTAACATTAGGTAACCCTGCTAATTGTTTCAGCATATTGCTACGTTCTGATTTAATCGTGGCTGCTTGCGCCAATAACATATCAGGATGTTTCAATACAGCATCAGCAACTAATTGCGTTATTACGCCGACATTATATGGTAAACGTAGTTTTTCTAAATGAGTTAACCATTCTTCTCTACCAATCAGCAGCCCTAGCCTTAAGCCTGCCAAGCCTAATTTAGAGAGTGTACGCATCAACAACAAATTTGGATATTTAGTTAGCTCTCCGATTAAACTTGCATCAGCAAATGCATGATAAGCCTCATCAATAACTACAATTCCAGGTGTCGCTTCAATAATACGCAAGACTGTTTCAGTATCAAATAAATTGCCACTTGGATTGTTGGGATAGGCTAAAAAAATCACTGCAGGCCTGTGCTCATCAATCGCAGCCAGTATCGCATCTAAATCTAATGAAAAGTCAGGCTTTAATTGAACCCCAACATATTCTATATTTGTAAAGGTAGCAATCATACGAAACATTGCAAAAGCTGGTTCAACGCTCATTAATACTGCACCTGGCTTAGCCAGTGCTAAGGCAATAATTTGGATAATTTCATCCGAACCATTACCTAACATGACTTCCATCTCATCAGGAATAGCTAGAGCCTGACGCAAGGTTGCCTTAAGCGCGGCTGCGCCAGCATCAGGGTAACGATTAACAGGAGCATCAGCTACTAAGCATGAAATCTCATCACGTAATGTGATAGGTAATGCATAAGGATTTTCCATTGCATCCAGCTTTATCATGCCACTTGCAGGTGGCACATGATAAGCAGATAGCTTTAAAACTTCTGGACGGATAATTGCGTTTGAGTCGTATGAGTTAGGCATAAGGCGTATTTTAACTCATCATAGATTTAAAAATAACAGATAAGTGAAATATTCTATCAATGTTGCATACATGAATGCCATGAAGAAAATGGTTTTAAACTCATAAAAAATTTTAACATTTATTGATAGTGCCCAATTTTAAGTTGATTATCAGTGCTATTTGCGATCAGTTGTATTAACTATTTATTGAATGTTATGATTTTATTTCCCAATTTATCAAGTTTTTATAGTGTAACGGCGTATAATCGCGCGCTTTCTAATGTATTAATATTTATGTCAACACTCACTTGGATTATTGTTGCTAGTTTGTGCGGTGGCGCATTAAGTTTATTAGTTGCCGCATTACTAACACTTAATACGCGAACTTCATGGGTATCAATGCTGGTTTCTTATGCCATTGGTGCGTTGTTAGGTGCTTCATTTTTGAATACTTTGCCGGAAGCCTTTGCCTTGGCTGACGATCCAAAACAAATAACAGTTGTTGTTTTAATTGGTATTTTACTTTTTTTTATTTTAGAGAAATTGGTATTGTGGCGCCATTGTCATATTGAAGAGTGTGAAGTGCATGATCCTTCGCATGGTTATTCCAATATTGCGGAACATGATAACGGACGTAGTGGCATGATGATTGTGCTTGGCGATACTTTTCATAATTTTGTTGATGGAATTTTAATTGCCGCCGCTTTTATGGTTGATGTGCAATTAGGAATTGTTACCGCAATTGCGATTATTGCGCATGAGATTCCGCAAGAAGCTGGTGATTTTATTATTTTGCTGAACTCTGGTTATACCCGTACCCGTGCATTTTTAATGAACTTGTTATCTAGCTTTGCCACTTTGGTTGGGGGGGTATTGGCTTATTTCATGTTAAATGAGATGGATAATTTAGTTGCCCCGCTGCTAGGGCTTGCTTCGGCGAGTATGATTTATGTGGCAATGTCAGATTTAATTCCAGGTTTACATAGGCGGCCAGAAATTAAATCGACAATACAGCAAGTTACTTTAATCTTGCTGGGAATTGGTACTATCTGGTTTATTGGTGATTTATTTGCACATGCGCATTAGCTATCAATTCCAAGACCTTTTTTACTGTGAAGCACATAAAATGTTTCAAGATTTAAAGCTATACTTAGATCACTGTAAGTGATTACACACTATATGCATGATCGGCTTACAGGGTTCAGGCATTTATTTTAAATACCTCCATTCGCGCCATTCCATTAATAATGGGAAATACAATCCTAGCCTAATTTCTTTTTTTTCAAATTGCCGTATAAGTAAAGCATAAGTATTAAGTTGCGCGCTATATCGCTCTTGCTCACTATCAAGAAACGCATTTAAATCAGCACCTTCATGGCTACTTGTTTTGTAATCAATAATCCAGCGGATATTATTTGCATCACAAAAAGTACGATCAATAATTAAATTAACTAGTTTATTATTAATCACACCTGTCATGCGTATTTCATTTTTGGCATGTTGCTGTGGGCCAAGTAACCATTGTCCACGACTATCGCTAATTGTCCTGGTTAATGCGTTGATAACACGTTCGACAGCTTTTTCAATTTCTTGGTTATTATTAACCATTCCACTTGCAATTAATGCTTGTCTAAATTGCTTATGTAATGCATTTATTCGCTGTGCATTCCAACCTATCATATTGTCTTCTGCAATATGTTGTAACCAGTGATGAACAACTTTTCCAGTGTGTCGTGCTATCTCACCAGACCATGAGAATTCAATTTCTTCTTGTGCTGGTGATTTTTGTTGTGGAAAGTTCCATGCTACTGATGCTGGAGCTACTGGCAAGTCCCAGTCTGAGGTAACTCGATAAGATGATTGATTAATTAGCAGGTCTTCATTAGATTTGGGTGAACATGCTAAATTTAAGTTTGATACTTGCTTAGCAGCTTCTGCGTAGTTGTAATGAACAATTGGCCAAAGTTTATTTAATAAAGTTTTTAACGCAGGTGGTTTTAGTTCCAGAGTGTTCTGTTTATTTGTTACTAGGTCAATGTTGCCAAGTAAATGTAGCTGGTTGCGGGCTCTTGTTGCCGCTACGTATAATAGGCGCTGGTCCTCAAAATATGTTTTATCATCGTCACAGTTCTGTAACCAAGTATAAGTAAGGTCACTATCTGTTCCAGTTTCCTGAATTGGAGCTAGTACTAAATCAATGCTATCTGACTCTGTTTTTGGACGTTCCATCCATTTTAGTAGTTGTTTGTCGCTATTTCGTGATGCACGACCTAAGCCAGGTACAATCACGCAATCAAATTCCAGGCCTTTTGCCTTGTGAATTGTCATGATTTGCAATTGATCACTGGCAGCTGAATCTGGCATAGCATAGAGTCTAGTAAGCTCTTTCTCAAAGTTGGCAAGGTCCGGAATTTCACCTGCCACTTCATGACTTTCAAGATAATTAAAAAAAATCATGGCATCTTCAAGATCAATTAAACTACGATCATTCTGCATAATTTCATCGCCAACTAAACACCCTGGGCCACCAAGCGCCATCCATGCAGCCTCTACAGTTTCACGTAATGGCTGGCGATGACGATTATTAATGCAGTCAGTTAATATTTTTCTTAGCTGCAATAATCGTTTGTTTCCATCAGAAGAAACTTCATTAAGTTGTTTTTCATCATTAATAATTTCCCATACTGTACTTGGATTTTTTTCTGCAAGTGTAAGTGCATGAAGATCTTTTAACGTTAAGCCACACCATGGTGCTCGTAATAAGGCAAACCAAGCTAATCGATCCGCAAAATGAATCAATGCACGTGTAAGCATTAATAAATCTTGTACCACTGGTTTATAACAAAGAGGCTCTATTTCAAGTGCGCGATAAGCTAGATTATTTTTCTTTAGCTGCGCAACAATTTCAGTTAAATGTCCACGATTACGTACCAGAATTGCAGTTTTTGTAGTTGAATGATTGCGTTGTTCTTGTAAGATAATTTCTACAACTTGTTTTGCTTCTGCAACATAATCTTTATTAAAAAAAGGATAGATATTAACAGCGTTGCTTGTAAGCGCTGCATTGGTTGCAACCGAGTGGGTATAGGGAACGGCGCCAGCAGTTATATTCTCATAGCTGGGCATAATTTGAGAAAAACTACTATTAACCCAATCAACAATGCCACTTTGTGAGCGGAAATTTGCGCAAAGAGTGAGTGGTTGCAAAAAAACATTGCCAATACCTTCATTGCGTGCACGTAAAAACAAACCAACTTCAGCTTCACGAAAACGGTAAATAGATTGCATCGGATCACCGACAATAAACAAACTACGCCCATCTTCAGTCTGCCATTCAGCAACCAGTTTTTCAATCAGCTGGTATTGACTAATTGAGGTGTCTTGAAATTCGTCTATTAGTAAATGCTGTATTCGATAATCAAGCGCCAGAGCAAGATCTGTTGGCATTTCAGGTTCGCCTAATGCTAACGATGCCGCTTGCGCAACTTCAGTAAAATCTACTTTGCCAGATAGTTGAAATGTAACTTTAAGTTGAATAACTGCATGCCACAATAATTTAGTAATTGCTCCTAGTACCTGCCATTGTGTATCAGTATAGGCTTGCTCCGGTAGACTACGCATACCATGAAGCGCCTGACACAAGCTATTATCGTTTTGTAATACTTCAATTAGTGCTAAGGCACGTGCTTTCCATTGTGCAGTAATTTCTTTTTCTGATTTTGTTTTGCCGGGAGGGAAACCATTTCTTACAGTTAGCTGTTTGCGCCAAGTACCTTTATCAGTTAATAACAATGTTGCAATTGCGCGCCAATGGCTAACATCACTATCCAGCAGAGTTTCAAGTTCTCCGCACACAATGATTGGTGAATATTCATCTTTGGACGCAAGGTTAGCTGCAGCATAATGTATTAATGCTAGCAATTCACTTTGTAACGATTTAGGATATAAGTTAGCGATATGCACAATGGCATCATGTCTTATATTTTGTAGTGCCTCCTGTAATTCCTCACGTGTACCATGAATATGACGTAACCAATGATCTCTTTGCGCCAACATTTCAGCTAGTAATGTTTCTATCCGTGCTACATCGTTATCCAGATGTACTAGTAATTGTTCTACATCTTGTGCAATAGAAGTATCACTTTCAACCAATTCGATAGTTGCTCTCGCCGCTGCAAGATAAAGTTCTGAGGCATTTTCTATGGTTTCTAGCTGTGCACCAAATTCTGACAGTATTGGCATTTGTTTGGTAAGCGCAGCGCACAGTGAATCAATAGTTTGTATTCGCAAACGAATTGGGTTTTCAATAATATTCCAGGCAAATTGATGATCTTGTTGCAAAACCGCCAGAGCTAATTTATTAGTTAATTTTTCATAGGCATTATCAGAAACTTGGCCTGTATTGTTAGCTGCAGTTAATGCTATTAATACACGCTCGCGCATTTCTGCTGCAGCTTTTCTAGTAAATGTAATAGCTATAATTTCTTCTGGTGCTTCAACACAGGCAAGTAATTTTAGATAGCGTTGAATTAATAGCCCTGTTTTGCCCGATCCTGCAGGTGCCTGAACAATAAATGATTGTTCAGGATCTAGTGCATTAATACGCTCATCAGCATCTGGAATAGAAGTTAACTTGCTCATTAGTTATTATTTTTTGTTGCTGGCATGCTGCTCATTCGTTCATGAATACGACAAAATGGTTGCATATCGCAGTATTGGCAGGTTTGTGGATATTTTTTTGGATCAACTTTGGCATCACCTGTGGCAAACCTATTGGCTAAACTAGTTAAATTAAATTGCCAGGCAGCAATTAATGCCTCCCATGAATCATATTGCGTATTCTGGCGTGATTCAGAAAATGCTTTCACAGCAGGTAATAAGTCACCATCATAAGCTATGCCAGTAAATCCTATTTCACCTGTTTTAACTTGAGCAAACGCAAGTGCAGCAGCACCTGGCTCAGATGTAAGCAGATATAAGGGGAGTTGAGGTTCATCTGGACGCTCCCCAAGCATAGATGTGACAGATTGTTTTTTAGTTTTATAATCAATTATAATGCGCGATCCGTTGGCAAGTTGATCGACACGATCAAGACGTATGTTTAAGGTTAGATCACCAATTTGGATAGTATGTTTTTTTTCTATTTCTGTAACAGTAAAATTTTCACGTTTTCTTTCTTCATCAAGCCAGGTATGGGCTAATCGTACTAAACGTTCTTTTTCGATGGTAGCGAAACGCCCCGAGAGTATAGTGGGACGATACTGCCGAATATGATTGATAGCTTTATTCGCAGCATTGTTAAGTAGTTTATCTAGTTCTGCGAAGCTGATGCCATCTAATGTATTTTTTGTTTCTAGTTGCTGCCAACTGTGCGCAAGAACTTCATGCACTAGGGTGCCTCGTTCTAGTGCATTAAGACCAGCATGTGGGATAACTAAGCTTTCTATTTGCAATCTATGGCGTGCAAATGCTCGAAATGGGCAAGCTGCGTAATCTTTTATTACCGCAGTTCCGCCGCTAATATTTTTATTTTCCTCATTATTCTGGTGGGCTTTGGCTAGTGTTTGTTCATTCTCATCACCTAAACAGATTTCAAGCATATTCATCTGTTTTATTTGCTCACTATGACTCTCATAAACAGGCAACTCCAACATGCCTTTAGGGACTGATTTAATTAGTGCACTAGGTTTTAGTGCATGAGCATCTTTTTCGTCACTTTGTAATGAATAACTTAAAATCACTTCATTTGCGCAAGACAGCCATCCATTAGTCAGTCGTTGTGAAAATGCTAGTGATTCAGCAGTGGAACTCATAGGTAACTTTGCCTGCCGCTGCAATTCGATAGGCAAAAATGGATTGGGGCGTGGCGGCATAGGCCATACTTCATCGGACAAACCCATCACCCATAAGTGATCAAACTCTAGACCATCCGCCTCTAGTGCACCTAAAATTTGTATTGGAACCTCTGGTGTTTCTGGTTGGAACAATGTTTCCATTGCCATGCGCCGAAGTCTTGGTATAACCTGGTCATACTGAATAGATGGCATAACGCTATCTAGCAAGGTGAAAGCGGCAATCACTTCATACCATTTCTTTAATACTTGATATTCGTTTGAATCAAGTCCACGTTCGCCAGGAAAACCAATAATATCCAATAATTCAGAAATATTCCTAGTGAATGCTGAAGGTGTTTGTTCGCTGGTTAAATTTAATTGGCGGAATTTATTTAATCTAGATAATTGATCGAATAACTGCGGACAATTAGTATCACCATTTTCATGTTTAATAAGTGTCAGTAGGCGTTCCAATGTAATACTTGGCTCGGCAAGTTTTCTTAGTTGTGCATCAAGTAATGCACGTTTATTCATCTCAGTTTCGCTACCACCAATAAATGGCGAACGTAGCAATAAACTGACTTGCTCATAGTCAATTTCTTTCCCAGATAATGTCATTATCTGAAAAATAGTATTAACTAGTGGATAGGTTGCCAGAAGTAGTCCTAACGACACATTGAATGGCTTTATTTGCCTGCTGGCACCTGGTAACGCAGCCGTAACATCTGGCTTCATTACTAGGCTAAATACTCTTGTGATGTGACTTCGGTATTTTTCTAGTGTAGGTACAACTATGCCGATACGTGCATTATTATTAGCTTCAAGTCGTGCTCGTGCCCAAATAGATGCATGGTGAATTTCTTCTTTACTATCAACGCATGTGGTACATAATTTATCACCTTGATGTGGTTGATAATGGAATTTTGGTTGGGCTATACGTACTTCACAATCAGTTGTTGAAATTTCTGCTAGAAATGCAGCTTGTTGTGGTGTAACAGCATCAAAACCATAACAAATTAGTGTCTTTAGGTTTTGTAGTGGCATCTGTTGATATAACTTTATAACACAATCACTAAGTCGTGCATTATCTGTTTGGCACGCTTGTTCAGTAAGTTGCTGGTAATGTTGCGCCCATTCTTTGAAGATATTGACATCTTCATTAGCAGGAAAAGTTTCTAATTGTGGGAAAAGTCGCCAAGCATGCGCAAGTTGCCATGCTTCTTGTGCTAATTTTGCGGTTTTTGGAATAGCTAGTAATGCCTGACTACTGTTACAGCTTCTAATAACTGTTTCCCAAAGCACTTGGGTTTGATCAGAAGTTAGTAATGTTGGGGCTGCTGTTATTTGTTCAGTATAGAGTGCATCTGAATAGAAGCGTGTGATCCATGCTGAAAATGGTAAAACATCTGCAGAATCCCAAACAACTTTCTTTTGGCTAATTTGATAAGTATCAAATTGATTTTTAAGCGCTAATGCAAGCCGTCGGTTAGGTGTGACAATCGTAATGCCTGCATCAAGTTCAGCTGCAAGGCGCTTAAAAATTTCATCTACATGAATTGCTGGGAATTGTAAGGTAAGTGACATGCGGCAAGGCAGGTTACCGCCTTCTAATTAACGTTGTAGTTGATCAAATTTATCTGTTATTTCAGCCCATTCATCGGCATCAGACGGAGCATCTTTCTTTTCAATGATTGGCTGCCACTGCTGAGATAATTCTTCGTTCAGTGCAATAAAATGCTGCTGTTCATCTGGCACATCATCCTCTGCATAAATTGCTTCTACCGGACATTCAGCAACACAGAGCGTACAATCAATACATTCATCTGGATCGATAACTAAAAAATTTGGCCCTTCTCGGAAACAATCTACCGGACATACATCCACACAATCAGTATATTTACATTTGATACAATTTTCAGTTACAACATAAGTCATGACAGCTATTCCTTGCGTAATGCTTTTTTAAGAAAGCGCAATTTTAACAGAAATTCTACACAGAACATTAACTGTCGACAGTAATCTCGAAGTAAGAGTAGTTGCTAGTATCTTGTACCCTAAATAACCATGAAAATATGGGGATGCAAAAATTTGGCATTGGGTCAGCTTGATGACACACTACTTATTTGTACTGTTATTTACATATTGCAAATAACGCGAAAAACTATATATCAATTTGATTGAGAACTAATTTATTAGTATTTTCTATTTTATTGTAATGGTTCTAAATGAACTAAATTTAGAAGATATCATCAAGATGACCCAGTGCCAAAAATTGTCGAGAACAAAGCGAAGAAACGCAGGTATCGGCAATTTGTGCCACAGATTTTCATGGTTATTTAGGGTGTAAGGTACTAAGGAACGTGCATGAAATAAATTAGGCAACTCGATTTGTATTTATGTCCACCTTCTGCGTTATGTAAACAGTTACATAGCCGTGCTATGCGCCTGTTTACACGCCTTGAATATGAACATAAATCCTGCGCTAGTTGCCTAATTTATTTCATGCACGTTCCCAAGTCAATAATGGAAAAGTATAAATGCGTAGAAAAAGAAGAAATTCCCAACATAATGAGCCTCCTGAAAATCATGATCGATGGCTGGTGTCTTATGCTGATTTTATTACATTACTGTTTGCATTTTTTGTGGTGATGTATGCTATTTCCTCGGTCAATGCAGGTAAATATCGTGTTTTAAGTGATTCTTTAGTTAGCGCATTTAGAACCAAAGATCCTGGTCAATCACAAACAAGTGATTTATATCCAGCAATTGTAGAATTACCTATCCCAACAGAATCTAATCCTATACAAGCAACAGCTCAACCTATTGTGGATGAGTTAAATAAGAAAAGACAGGTAAAACAAATAAGAATGCGACGTATGGCTAAAGACATCATGCAAGCTTTGGCTCCATTAGTGGAAGATGGCAGTGTGCGTGTAACGCAAAGTGATCGAGGGATTACGGTCGAGATCAATGCAAGCGTATTATTTTCACCTGGTGAAGCGCAGCTAGCAGAAAATTCCAGCACCACATTACGTGCTGTAGCAGCTGTTGTTAAAAATCATGAGCAAGAGATTCATATTGAAGGTCATACTGATAATTTACCTATAAATACACTACATTACCCATCTAATTGGGAGTTGTCTACCGCACGTGCTAGTCGTGTTATCCGGTTATTTGTTAATAATGGGGTTGATGCTAGCCAATTAACTGCATTAGGTTATGGTGAGCATCAACCAGTTGCATTGAATGATACGCCAGAAGGGCGTGCTAGAAATCGGCGTGTAATGATTACAATTATGTCCAATGAACCAGAGCAGATTACTGAGATACCTGTTGAATTGGTCTCAGACATAGAAGGTGATGCCGTTAGATAGCTTGATCTTGATATTTCTTTAAATCAGTTACTACTTCTGCGGTGTTACCTGAAGCGCTAGCTGAAAGATATATTTTTACAATCTTTCCCTGTGGATTAATTAGGAAAGTATTGCGTCTAGCGAATTTAACAACTCCAAGACTAATCAGAGAATTATAGCTCTTAGCGGTTCTTGCGTTATCGTCAGACAAAAGTTTAAAATGTAACTGATATTTTTTGGCAAAGTTAGCGTGGCTGTTAGTATCATCTAAACTGATGCCAATAACTTCTGCGCCAAGTGTTGTTAACTGGCCTAAATCATCACGAAAATTACATGCTTGTTTGGTGCAACCAGGTGTGTCGTCTTTCGGATAAAAATATAACACTACCCACTTTCCGATAAAATCTGCTAGTTGATTTGTTTGTCCGTTTTGATCTGGCAATTTAAAATTTGGAGCAACTTGCCCTATTTTAAGTTTCGGATTACGTGCTCGGTTATTCGAATAAAATAAAGCGGCCAGAATTATGATGCTACATATTATGAACCATTCCATAGTATTATTTATCCATCCATATGTGTTTGAAATACCAAGCCAGCGTGTTCACGTAATTTATGAAATTTAATTAATGGCCAATTTTCTTCGGTGACACTTAATTCTGCACCATATGACGCCAAGAAAGTTGGTGCACCAACAGCATCATAGGCAATACGATGTGCATTAGTTTCAATAAAACGTTGTAGCTCACGTGGGTTATCAGCAGTTACCCAACGTGCGACTTGATATTTAGCTGGTGCAATGCGTGCTGCGACGCCATATTCATGCTCCAGTCGATGGGCGACAACTTCAAATTGTAAAACACCCACCGCACCAAGTAATAAGGTGTTACCAATATGTGGCCGAAATACCTGAATGGCACCTTCTTCGCCAAGTTGTGTTAGCCCTAGTTTAAGTTGCTTACTACGTAATGGATCGGCAAGCTCAACTGTTTGAAAAATTTCAGGAGCAAAGAATGGCAGACCAGTAAACTGTAATGTTTCACCTTCTGTTAGAGTATCGCCCAATTGTAATGTGCCATGATTAGGGATGCCGATGATGTCCCCTGGATAACCAACCTCAAGTAATTCCCTGCGTTGCGAAAGAAAAGAAACCACAGAGTTGTTACGAATATCTTTACCACTACGCACCACTTTTATATTCATACCACGTTTAAATTGGCCAGAACATATGCGTACAAAAGCAATTCGATCACGATGCGCAGGATTCATATTAGCTTGAATCTTAAAGACAACACCTGAGAATTTTTTTTCATTTGGTTTTATTTCTCGTTGCAATGCCTGACGTGATTTTGGTGGTGGTGCAAGATCAACCAATGCATCAAGAATTTCACGAACCCCAAAGTTATTAATGGCGGAACCAAAAAATACAGGGGTTTGTTGCCCAGCAAGAAAGGCTGTTTCGTCAAATTCTGGTGAAGCACCTTTTATTAATTCAATTTCTTGCTGTGCATCTGTAAGACTTGCACCAAAACGTGTAACAATGTCTGGATCATTAAGGTCGCTGATGATTTCATCATCATCCTTAGCACGATCTTCACCTGGCTGAAATACACGCATACAGTCATTTTGAAGATCAAACACACCATGAAAACGATTGCCCATGCCAATTGGCCAGGTAAAAGGCGTAGCTGTCATACCGAGCGTTTGCTCTATTTCATCTAACAATGTTAATGGATCGCGCACTTCACGATCCATCTTGTTAATAAACGTAAGAATTGGTGTATTACGAGCACGACAAACCGCTAATAATCGTAAGGTTTGAGCTTCCACACCATTGGCGGCATCAATCACCATTAACGCAGCATCAACAGCGGTTAATACACGATAGGTATCTTCCGAGAAATCTTGGTGGCCAGGTGTATCTAATAAGTTAATCACACAATCTCGATAGACCATTTGCATAACTGAGCTAGCAACTGAAATACCTCTTTGTTTTTCAATTTCCATCCAGTCTGAAGTAGCGTGACGAGTTGATTTGCGCGCTTTTACACTGCCAGCAATATGAATCGCGCCTGCATACATTAATAATTTTTCAGTTAGGGTTGTTTTTCCTGCATCCGGATGAGAGATGATTGCAAACGTTCTTCTTTTTGATACTTCTTGTTGGATTGTTGTGTCCGACATTAATTTAAAATTTCCATTTTATGTATAACCTAGACCCTGCAGGATCTAGGTATAAATTTACTAAAGTTGATACTTGGAGATCATGGTTGGGAGGATAAAAGATAGTGTTTTCATTCATCAAGGTAGATGTGCTTTATTATCCACCCCACATACTTGAACATCAAGGCTGCCAGCTTAGAGCGGGAAAAGATATGGCATGCTTCAATGACGGCCCCTCGTCATTCCTGCATGTTTCTAGCAGGAATCCGGGATGATCCTGGTATGGATTCCTGCTAAAGGCATGCAGGAATGACGAGGGGGATGTGACAAGTTTTGTCCCGTCTTAAGTTGGTAGTCAACATCAAGCGTTAACAAATAGTTTTAAATTTTTCTGTTGCCTGAATCAAGGCACTACAAATTCCTGGTTCCCAAGCTGAATGGCCAGCATCTTCTACAATAATATAGTTCGCTTGCGGCCATGCATGATGCAAGTCATTGGCGCTAATAATAGGGCAGACAGCATCATAACGCCCTTGGATAATAGTAGCAGGGATGTTGTGCAATTTACTGATATTGTTTAAGAGTGAATTCTCAGGTAGAAATATATTGTGACTAAAATAATGTGCTTCCATGCGAGCCATGCCAAGTGCAACTGTATCGCCAGAAAAATAATTAACTGTTTCTGGACTAGGTAATAGTGTTGAGCATGATCCTTCGTAGGTACCCCAAGCACGTGCAGCTGGCATATGAATGCGGGGATCAGGATTCATTAGACGCTGATAATAGGATGCCAGTATATCATTCCGTTCTGCTAGTGGCAGTGGAGTGGTGAATTGATGCCAAGCTTCTGGAAAAAAATGACGTAAGCCATACAGAAACCATTTAATCTCTTGTTGCCTACAAAGAAAAATGCCACGTAAAATAAAACCAGAACAGCGCTCTGGATGTGCTTCGCCATAGGCAAGTGCTAGCGTGCTTCCCCAGGACCCACCAAATATTAACCATTTTTCAATATTAAGAAATAGTCTTAATTTTTCAATATCATTAATCAAATGTGGGGTTGTGTTATCACAAATTTCACCAAGTGGTGTTGAGCGTCCTGCACCTCGTTGATCAAAAATGATAATACGGTAAACAGCTGGATCAAAAAGCTGACGGTGGGTAGGTGAAGACCCAGCACCTGGCCCACCATGAAGAAATAGTACCGGTATGCCATTGGCATTACCTGATTGCTCCCAATACATCGTGTGGCACGTATCAAGCGGTAACATCCCGTTGTTGTATGGGTCAATCTCTGGAAATAGTTTGGTATTAAGGTGATTGTTTTTTGTCATTATTTATTACCTAGGTCCTGCAAGTAATCGCACACATACTGCACAACAGATTTCTCCATATAGCAAACTTTATTCTTTGGGAATATCAATAAGTATTCCACGCAGAATAAGATTGATTCTATGAAACAATTTGTTGCACATTATATGCACGATTACTTGCAGGGTCTAGGTATTATCTAAAGTCTTACAGGTAATCATGCGTAACAAGTTATTCCCTATAGCAAGATTTATTTTTTAAGTTCAACAAGTATTTCACGCAGAATAAAATTCACTACATGAAACAATTTGTTGCATATTATATGCACAATTACTTATAGTATCTAGGTATTAAAAAAGACAGCAAAGCATGCCAAGTTAACAATTTGTATTGTATGTGATTCTGGTATATTACCTAGGAGCCTGTCGGACTTATGATTTCGAAGCGAAAATTTGGAGAGTCGAGGCTAAATTCTCACCGGTTTGAGGCGAATATTGGGTATATTTAACAAAAACTGGGGAGGATTTGGGCCGGCTTCTCCGAATTTGCAGCCGAAACTCATAAGTCCGGCAGGCTCCTAGTGCCTTGCACGCTAAATAACCAGGAAAATATGGGTATGCAAAAATTTTCTAGAACAAGGCGAAGAAACGCAGGTATATTGAGTATACGTCAATTTTCTTCAGCGCAGTTATCGGAAATTTGTGCCGCAGATTTTCCTGGTTATTTAGCGTGCAAGGTACTAACATGACAGGATGATAAATTTACCCAACACTTAGATCAGACAAGTAATCGTACATTATATGCATTATTATTTGCCTGGTTAAGGTAACAAACAAGGTTTAGATATGCCACATAACAAATTAAAAAAAGAAGAAATTTCTATGTTACGTGCAGAGATAGAAATGCTGATGAATGAGCGTCAGAATCTTCTTAGAATAACTGGTGCAGCTGCGGTTTTTGTGGCTAATCTAGATAGCAGTGTACTACCTGATGAGGCTTGTAATTCCGCAAGTATATTATCTGATACATTAAATCACCTACCAGAAGAGACGTTACGCGAGGCTTTGGAAAAAGCTTCTGCAGAGTTTAAAGTCGGTGACTAGATATAATAAAACTTCACCATCACCTAAAATTGGCCTTGTTTTGACTGGTGGTGGGGCGCGTGCAGCTTATCAAGTTGGCGTATTACGAGCTATTTCTGAAGTATTGCCGGATACAGTGCGCAATCCTTTTCCAATTATTTGCGGAACTTCAGCAGGTGCAATTAATGCAACCAGCCTGGCTGTTTCGGCGGATAATTTTCGTGAAGGCATTCGACAATTGGAAGCTGTATGGGCTAATTTTCATGTTAATCAAGTTCATCGTTCCGACCTTGCCGGGGTATTGGCTAATAGTGGACGCTGGTTTGTTTCATTGTTATCTAGTGAACTTGGAAGGCAGCAGGCAGTTTCCTTGCTGGATAATTCACCGTTAACAAAATTAATTAAAAATCGCTTCCCTTTTCGTAGTATTCAACGCAGTATTTATGCTGGAGAATTACATGCATTAGGTTTGACCGCATGGGGATATAGTTCAGGGCAATCAGTTACTTTTTTTCAGGGTGCAAAAGAAATCATGCCATGGAAGCGGGCGCAACGTGTTGGTGTCGCTGCACGCATTGGTGTGGAACATTTAATTGCCTCGTCTTCTATTCCGTTTATATTTCCCGCTGTTAAACTTAATCGTGAGTATTTTGGTGACGGTTCCATGCGTCAAATGGCACCACTTAGCCCAGCATTACATTTAGGTGCAGAAAAAGTGCTGGTTATTGGTGTGCATAAAAAAGCTGAGAACTTATCCCCAAGTCGTGTCAAAGTGACTGGTTATCCTCCATTAGCACAGATTGCAGGCCATGCAATGAACAGTATTTTTGTTGATAGTTTGGATGTTGATTTAGAGCGTTTGCACCGGATTAACAATACCATTAAATTGATTCCACCAAAGATACTAAAAGAAAATGATATGTTGTTACGTCCGGTTGCTTCTATGATGATTTCTCCTAGTGAAGAAATCAATGAAATTGCGCAGCATTATGCGCATACGCTGCCCCCTGTAATGCGTTTTTTATATCGAGCAGTGGGAGCTATGGGGCCAAATGGATCAACTTTATTAAGCTATGTTTTATTTGAAGCTCCGTTTTGTCAGGCACTTATTGACTTAGGGTATCGTGACACTATGCAGCAGCGAGATGAAGTTGTGCAGTTTATTGGCTGCGACCAATAAACTTGTTAACTTGCAGGATCTAGGTGATAATTTTCTCAACAAAATATCTAAATTTTGCTGGAGTTAAGAATTGAAATTAAAAATCCTTGGTTGTAGCGGCGGCATTGGAGCAGGCTCTTACACAACGTCTATGCTTCTAGAGACAGATGTTTTAATTGATGCAGGTACCGGCGTAGGTAAGTTAGACATAGCAGAGTTAATGCAAATTGACCATATTTTCATCACACATGCACATTTAGACCATGTCGCGTCTATTCCTTTTTTAGTAGATACCGTGGGACACCGACGTAACAAGCCAATTACAGTTTATGCCATACAAGAAACCTTAGATGTTTTACAGCAGCATTTATTCAATTGGAAAGTGTGGCCTGATTTCAATGTAATTCCAACTAAAAACGCGCCATATATGCAGTTTTGTCCTATTTCTGTTGGCACTATGATTAATTTAAATGGATGTAAGATAACGCCACTACCAGCTAATCACTCAATTCCTGCGGTTGGTTTTCAATTAAATTCAGGTAAAAAAAGTTTAGTTTTTACTGGTGACACAACTAGTAACAATGATTTCTGGGTGGTAGTTAATCAGATTGAAAATCTAGGTTATTTAATTATTGAATCAGCATTTAGTAATCAAGACATAGAACTGGCTATCAAGTCAAAGCACCTATGTCCTAGTTTATTAGCAGATGAACTGCAAAAACTTACTAAGCCAGATATAGAAATTTATATTACCCATTTGCGCCAGGAAATAACTGATTTAACTATGCATGAAATAGCTTCTTGTGTGAGCAAATTTAATCCTCAACAATTAATTAATGATCAAGTAATTGAATTTTAAAAACTGGAGATAGCGTTATGAATGTTGCATCAGCATCGACAAAAGAACAGACCGGCAATATGCGTGACGAATTAGATTTTTCTAATAACCTTCGAATGGTTACTAATAAAATACATGCTGCCAGTGCAATTGACGAAATTATGTTAGAAGTCAGCAAAGATATTTGTGCTTTATTTAATGCCGACCGTTTGACGGTTTATTCACTTAGTGAGGACAAAAAGTCAATTACATCCAGAGTTAAAATTGGCATAGATTCATTCCAAGATATAAGTTTTCCTGTTACCGAACAGAGCATTATGGGTTATGTTGGTTTAAATAAGAAAATAGTTAATTTAGAAGATGTTTATAACAAAAAAGAATTAAGCAAGTTAAATGCAAATTTACGTTTTTCACACGAAGTCGACAAGCTAACAGGATATCGCACCAAACAAATGCTTGTAGCTCCTATATTAGATGCAGACAAGCAAGTATTAATGGGTATTGTTCAAGTCATTAATAATAAAGAAGATGATCAGTTTTCTGAAAAAATAGTAGCAGGCATTGGTAAAGTTTGTGAAACGCTGGCGATTGCTTTTAAGCAGCGTCAGAAACCTAAGTTATTACCAACATCTAAATATGAAGGTTTGATTTCTAATGCGGTTATCTCTGCCTCTGAATTTGAATCAGCAACTCGTAGCGCACGTGAAAAAGGTTGCGATCTAGAAGAAGTGTTAATTAATGATTTAAAAGTTAAACCTGCATTAATTGGTAAAGCATTATCTCTATTCTTTGGGGTTAAATATGAACCTTATAAGCCTGACCGAATTAAGCCGGTATATTTACTAAAAAATTTGAAACGTGATTATGTTGAAAGTAATGCCTGGATACCTATTGATGATATTAAAGATGGTTTGGTAATACTGTCTCTTGACCCAGAAAAAATAAAGTCTCAACGAATTGTCAATAATATTTTTCCAAAACATAAGGTTACTTATGTGGTTTGCACCAACCAAGAATTTAAAGCAACACTAGACTTGTTTTATGGTGATGAAATAGGGGATACCGGCAATATTGATGACATGCTGTCTGGTCTTACCGAAATAGAAGAAGAAGTTGCTGACGAAGAAGATGAAACCTCAGCAGCATCTGAGAATGAATTAGTGAAGCTGGTGAACAAACTGATTATTGATGCTTATAAGATGGGGGCTTCTGATATCCATGTTGAGCCTTATCCAGGCAAAGAAAAAACTAAAATTCGTTTTCGCATAGACGGTTCGTTAATGCCTTACGTTGAGATTCCTTCTGGTTATCGTAATGCACTAGTAACACGAATTAAAGTTATGTGTGATCTAGATATCTCAGAGAAACGTAAACCACAAGATGGCAAAATAAGATTTAGAAAATATGGCCCATTAGATATTGAATTGCGAGTGGCAACAATGCCGTCTGCGGGCGGTTTGGAAGATGTTGTTATGCGTATCTTAGCATCCGGAGAGCCTATTCCACTGAATAAAATGGGTTTTACGACACATAATGAGCAAGCACTTGAAAAAATAATCAGTAAGCCTTATGGCTTGTTCTTTGTCTGTGGTCCAACCGGGTCAGGAAAAACAACAACCCTGCATTCAGTTCTGAAGCATATTAATCGTCCAGAAACAAAAATATGGACCGCTGAAGATCCAGTTGAAATTACCCAAAAAGGACTACGTCAAGTCCAAATAAATAACAAAGCTGGGTTAACTTTCCCGCTAGTAATGCGGTCATTTCTACGTGCAGATCCTGACGTTATCATGGTGGGAGAAATGCGTGATAAAGAAACTACTGCTATTGGTATTGAAGCTTCACTTACTGGTCACTTAGTATTTGCAACATTACATACCAACAGTGCTGCCGAATCAGTAATTCGTTTATTAGATATGGGTATGGATCCATTCAACTTTGCCGATGCTTTATTAGGTATCTTGGCACAACGTTTAGCTAAGCGCCTATGCAAATGTAAAAAAGCACATGTTGCCAGCAAGGATGAGATTGAACGGTTATTAATTGAATATTGTGAAGAATTAAAAAATACTGATCGTTTTAAGAGTGACTCTGATGCCGCTTATGAGGAGATTCGTACCAATTGGGTCAAGTTGTATGGTAATAAAAAAGGAGAACTCACATTATACAAGCCAGTTGGTTGCGATAACTGTGTTAATACTGGCTTTAGTGGTCGTGTTGCATTACATGAATTATTAACTGCGACAGCTGTATTTAAAAAGAATATTCAAGAACATGCCCGTGTTGCGGAAATGGTGGCTACAGCATTAGGTGATGGCATGCGTACACTAAAGCAAGATGGCATAGAAAAAGTGTTACAGGGGATAACCGATATCCATCATGTGCGGGTGGTGTGTATTAAGTAGATGCACTTTTTAGCGTAGCGTGACGAAAAATGTCTGTGGGTGACAAATTACGGCAGATTGTTACCCACATTATTTGCGATAACTCAACTTGAAACAAGTTTACTGCCTCCTATAATTTTACAAAGCTAGCCGGGGCCTCTACTTTTCTCCCAAAACAAAAAAAACACCCCGCGAGCGAGGTGTTTTTTTGTTTGATTATTTCAGCCGTAATTGACAGATGGCGCTGCATTTATCCGTCCTACGCACAGGAAGCTACGAATAGCCCGCAACTCAATTAGCAAATTGCGCCGGCGGCACGTGTGGTGCAGCCACCTGTTTTAACCCAAGCTACAGCTCCCGTAGCAGCTGTGTACGTTGGAGTAAGTATCATAGTGTCTGCTGCTACGACACCATTTGCCGCAACAGGTGTAGCGGTTATTACACCGGCACCACCTACTACCACGGAAGTTACTACAGCTGTAGCAACAAGCATATCATCTGAAACCTCAATGGCCGCACGAGCGCCCGTAGCCGCTACGGCAACAGCATCAGCAGCAGCATTTAAACAATTGCCAGTTTGTATGCATACCTCAATACTTGTTTTATATGGTGTTGTCGCACTAACAACTTCTGTATATCTTGCTTTTACCATGTAATTTTGATAAGCAGGAACCGCCACTGCGGCCAAAATACCAATAATCGCTACAACGATCATCAATTCAATGAGTGTGAAACCTTTTTGTGCTTGTTGCATGAGAGTATCTCCTTAAAATGTTTAATTGCACATTAAGCATGTGTACTTTAGTATATGCAATTTTCATGCCAGAAATTAGTTTTGATAAAAATATATTGTGGAGTTCTGGGGACACAATACTTAATTTCAGACAATTCAATATGCTGCCTCAATAAGTATTTTAAGTTAGAATGTGACGCTTAATTATTTGTAATGTGAGAAGAATTATGGATACGAATCAGCCTACCTATAACGACATCTTAAGACTTTTTCAAGAAACTGACCGTAAATTCCGAGAAACCGATCTTAAATTCCAGAAAACAGGTCGTAAATTTCAAGAAACACAACGTGAAATCAAATTAGTAAGTGAGTCTATCGGTAGATTGGGCAACCGTTTAGGTGATTTTGTCGAAGAAATGGTTAGGCCCGCTGTAGTACGCTTATTTCAGGAGCGTGGCATTGATGTTCATGAGGTACATCGTGGAGTTGAGGCTCGCCGTGGTAGTGACGAGATTGAAATTGATTTGCTAGTCGTTAACACAACGGATGTAGTGGTTGTTGAGTGTAAAAGTATGTTAAGCATTGATGATATTAAGCATCATTTAACAAATTTAAACAAGATAAAAAAGTTATTGCCCACATATTCAGAGAAAAATGTAATGGGCGCGGTGGCGGCTATGGTGCTGCCAGACAATGTCGGTCGTTATGCTTATAAGCAAGGATTATTTGTGATAGCACAATCAGGAGATCATTTGTTAATCCGCAACGATGATAAATTCAAGCCTAATATTTGGTGAATTCAGCACGCTAAGAAAGAGTTATGGAACTCCAGAATTCGCTGTGTGCAGAGGAACGCTGAGTAGATTGAATAAGTGAGTCTTAATCCAGCATTAACGGTAAGATCAACCGCACGCAGTAGTGCCTCCATTAAACTTGATTGCTGGGGTATTGATTAATCTCAGTTAGGGCTGATACATGCCCCCAAGGCTTTAGAATTACAAACTAATTTGTTAATGAATTAAGTACAGTAATCACCTCGGCTTTTCTTAGAGTGACATTGTTCTGATTGTCAATGTAACCATTCTTAATAACAGAAAGGATTACTTCATTCTCCATATCAGTAACCTCTTTAGTATCAATTATTTTACAATAACCCATCTTAGCTTTATTTTCTGGAAATTTTATTTGAGTGATATTTCTAGATTTAAGTAAACGTACAATTTTTTTATGCAGGATACGGGTACTTTTTATGTAGTTTCTAGATGTTTTATCTAAGGTGTGCTCTTTGTCTTGTAGTGATTCATCTAGTCTTTCGAATATATCCAAGATATCAAATAATTCTTTATATAAATCATGTTCTTTAGTTTTAAAGGATTCTTCTTGATTCTTAATAGTATTGGTTAGTTGCGCAATTTCCTGCTGAAACTGAGTTAGTTTAACTTTTAAAAATTCTTTTGCTTGCTTCATATTGTTTCATCAAAACAGGATAATCTCTTTAAATCATTAGTAGCTGACGTTGTATTATTTGGTCGTTCAGGAAGTTGGTTGCATGAGCTTGGTATTTCTATAAAATTAATAAAGTCATGACTTGCTTTAATGACTGGATTCATAAGTTCTTTTTGAGCAATTGCTATTTCTTGAACGGAATATTCCTTGTTTCGCATTGCCAATGTAACAGCCTGAATAATCTCCTTTTGGGTCATACCCCTGCTAGCATTCAATACCTCATATGGATTCATTGCTACTCCTCAAGATCTTGTAATAACTCATGAATTTCATCCACTAGAAAATGATCTGGATCTAAGCTTACAGTCCAGTCATAACATTCTTTTAGAAAGAAAATCCTCTGGGTATTTGTGTCATACCAATGAGTTCCATTAACAATAGCTTCTATCCACTGAAAAAAATTATTTTTTACTTCTTGGTGCTTAGTTTGGCGCGCCATGGTACATGCCTTGTTTATTTTATGTCTATCAAAAAGATCATCCATTTTTTGGATTTCTAATTTTATTTCAAATAGTTCTGCTCCTTTTATGGCTAATGCATTATCTGGATCTAACTGTAATGCTTTTTTAAACATTACCTGCATTACTTTATTACTGACGCTCTTTTCATTGTTTACTAGTATCGCTGCACGTGTGCTTATTACCATTGAAAGAAATTTACTTATAGATATAGATGGATGCTTCTTATGCAATGCAATTAAAAATTCTTCATAATGAAATAATATATCTGCATCACTGGGTGTAAAAGATCTGTTTGTGAACTCTTGTTCTTGAGATGGACTAATTTCAAACCAAGCTATTGCTGCATTAATAAGTCGTTTAGGCCATTCTTTGCCATTATCTAAACAATGTTTCCCATAGGCAAAATTTACTTTATGCCTGCCATATTCTTCGAATTTATTCCTTTCTGTAACCTGAGGCAAACAATCAATAGCTTCTTCATATGCTTGTTGTTCCATTAGGTATAAACTTGGCATGGCTAACGAGTAATAACTACCAGTTCGCAAACTGCTTTCTTTATCATTAAAGTCTGTTTGATGTTCTTGAATAAAATCAAGAATCTGATCTGATTTATTTAATTGTTTGGCGATTCTAGGTGTGCAAAGTAAATCAGTAAAAGATTTTTGATCTACAAATAATGAATGCAGGTTATTTAATAATGATTTTTCTAAATTCCAGATAGAGCGTTCTTTTTCTGTATTTACTGATTTATTGATTAATTCTTCCGCCATACAGAGTAATTTCTGGCGTATCTTAATTTCTTCTTCTTGAGGAATTGACTGATCCAATTTAAGATTAAATATAGCACTTAACCAGTACAGGCAAAGACCTGATATATCACCATTTAATTCAGCCAGTTTGAAGCTTGTTTTTGCGTATAAGTTTATTGTTAGGTTATTTGTTTCGGGTGGTGCATTATTAAGCAGTATTTTAATTTCCGCATACTTTTTATTTTCCCAAAGTTCTTCAACCAAGGTGTATTTACAATAATCTACTAAATTATCAAGATTATGATTTGTAGATGATTCCTGAAGATATATTGCTATTTTATAGGTTTCAGTAGCGTCTGTATTTTGTTCTAGTCGATCATAAAGATTATCTAGCAATAGCGCTTGGGTGTTGTTTTTTTGTGATAAAAAGCTAACATCTTGAGATTCAAGATGTTCCCAATTTCTTAAGCATTCATAATAGTTACCTGTTTTTGCTAAGCTAAAACCAAAGTTATAACTAGCCTCACAATCTAAAGTGTCTAATTGTTGAAAAGCTGTAATAGCTTGTTCATAATTTTCAGCTTTAACTAAACAGCAGGCTTTTCTTGATAATATCGCTTGTTCTGAATGGATAGCAAATGCTTTCTCATATTGTGTTGCTGCTTGCAGGTACTCACCAGATGCTTCAGCA
>JAJFJL010000097.1 GCA_021774055.1 Nitrosomonas sp.
TGAGCAGCTAGCACAGGATTTATGCTCATATTCAAAGCGTGTAAACAGGCGCATAGCACGGCTATGTAACTGTTTACATAATGCAGAAGATGAACATAAAGACAAAGCTAGATGCTCAAGTTATTCCATGCACGTTCCTAAAGGTGCATCATACTTCTAAACTGAAAATGAAGAGCCACAACCACAAGTGCTACTAGCCCCTGGATTTTTTATCACAAACTGAGCACCTTGCAAATTTTCTTGATAATCTATTTCAGCACCAATCAAATATTGAAAGCTCATTGGATCAACCAATAATTTGACATCATTTTTTTCAATGACCATATCATCTTCATTGACTAATTCGTCAAATGTAAAGCCATACTGAAAACCAGAACACCCGCCACCACTAATAAAGACTCTTAACTTAAGCGCACTGTTATCCTCTTCCTCGATCAACTGCTTAACCTTGTTTGCAGCATTATCTGTAAATAATAATGGTGCTGGTGCTTCAATAGAAGAACTTGTCATGTTATATAACCTATAGTTAAGTAAACCAAGGAACTTAATTAAGGCAACACTGGTAGCTGACTAATACCAAGCGTTTCAGGAAAAGCAAACATAAGATTCATATTCTGTATTGCTTGACCTGCCGCACCCTTAACCAAATTATCTGTTACTGACAAAACAACCACTGTATCACTATTTTGAGGACGATGTACTGCAATACGACAAATATTAGAACCACGTACAGAACGTGTTTCAGGGTGCATACCAGATGGCAACACATCAACAAAAGGTTCATTGATATAACGCTGCTCATACAATTCCTGCAAGTCAACGTTAGTAGAAACCCTAGTATAAAGTGTGGCATGAATACCCCTGATCATTGGGGTCAAATGTGGCACAAAGGTAAGACCAACATCCTGCCCTGCTACCTTAGCAAGGCCTTGTTTAATTTCAGGTAGATGCCTATGTCCAGGAACCCCATAGGCTTTAAAGTTATCGGTAGCCTCAGCATAAAGTGAATGTATCGCAGCTTTTCTTCCTGCACCTGAAACACCTGACTTTACATCTGCAATCAAATGATCAAGATCAACAATACCAGCTTCAATTAACGGCAAAAAACCAAGTTGCACCGCTGTTGGATAACAACCAGGATTAGCTACCAAATTAGCTGTTTTTACCTCATCACGATTAATTTCTGGTAAACCATAAACTGCTTCAGCAACCAATCCCGGGCTGGCATGTGACATACCGTACCATTTTTCCCATTCAGCAACATCTTTAATACGAAAATCAGCGGCTAAATCAATCACTTTAACACCAGCGTCTAATAATGAACCTGCTTGCTGCATAGCAATACCATTCGGCGTGGCAAAAAACACCAAATCACATTGATCTAATTTAGCTTCATCTGGATGACAGAACTTAACTGCAACATGCCCCCGTAGATTGGTAAATAATTCATCTACACCAATTCCTGCTTCGTTACGTGAAGTGATTGTTTGTATGTTTACTTCTGGATGTTGCGCTAAGAAGCGCAGCAATTCAACGCCTGTATAACCTGTTCCGCCAACGATGCCAACATTAATCATCATCAATCCTAATAAAAACATCTAATTTTTCAAAAGCACAAACAAAAAAACCGCCAATAAATGGCGGTTTTTTTGAGTCTGATAAACAACTATCGTTTAGAGAATTGCTTACGTCTACGCGCCTTGCGCAAACCAACTTTCTTTCTTTCTACCTCACGTGCATCACGGGTCACTAATCCTGCCTTTCTTAATACAGGTCTAAGCTCACCATCATAATCAATCAACGCACGCGTGATACCATGACGAACCGCACCAGCCTGACCTGACTCACCACCACCATGGATGTTAACCTTAATATCAAAGGTTGTAAGATGCTCTGTTAATTCCAATGGTTGACGTGCAATCATACGACCAGTTTCACGAGAAAAGAACTCATCAATCGGTTTATTATTAATGACTATTGCACCGCTACCTGCTTTAATAAATACACGCGCTACCGCACTTTTACGTCTTCCAGTGCCATAATTATAACTGATACTCATAAATTAAGCCCTAACTTCAAGTGGTTGTGGTTGCTGTGCGGCATGAGGATGAGATTCTCCCGCATAGATCCTAAGCTTCTTTAACATTGCATAACCGAGTGGGCCCTTAGGCAACATACCCTTAACAGCTTTCATAAGCGGTCGATCAGGGAAACGTTCATGCATTTTTTTAAAGTTGGTTTCATACAAGCCGCCAGGATATCCACTGTGACGATAATAAGTCTTATCTTCCGCCTTATTTCCAGTCACACGAATCTTATCTACATTGACTACGACAATGTAGTCACCTGTATCAACGTGAGGTGTAAAAATTGTTTTATGTTTACCACGTAAACGGTGGGCGATGACTGAAGCGAGACGTCCTAATACCTTATCTGTTGCATCTATCACGATCCAGTCGTGATTTACTTCATGTGGCTTTGCCGAAAATGTTTTCACAAAATCCTGTCCTGCGTATTCAAAAGAGCTGCGAAGTTTATGTCAGACTCATATAAATGTCAATCTTGATTTATTATTTTTTAATAAGCAATTGGCAATTATAATAATACCTAGATAATACCCAACAACAAAACATCGTCAACCCATATGCTGAGAGATCAACTTGAAAGATAAATCCACAACAAACTTAACTGACAAAACAATTAGTTCTAATTTTATTCGCACTATTATTGATAATGACAACCAGACCGGAAAATGGGAACAACGTGTCGAAACACGCTTTCCACCAGAACCAAATGGCTACTTACATATCGGTCACGCCAAGAGCATCTGCCTTAATTTTGGGGTAGCCCATGATTATAATGGCGTATGTCATCTACGCTTTGACGACACCAACCCTGAGAAAGAAGCTCAAGAATATGTTGATTCTATTTGTGAGAATGTAGCATGGCTAGGTTTCGACTGGGGAACAAACATCCATTATTCCTCCGATTATTTTGATCAGCTATACATGTTTGCAGAACACCTGATTTCTCAAAAGAAGGCTTATATAGAAAGCCTTAGCGCTGATGAAATACGTGAACAACGTGGCACACTAACCAGCCCTGGCAAAAATAGCCCTTACCGCAACCGCCCAATATCAGAAAGTCTAGATTTATTTCGCCGCATGAAAGCTGGCGAATTTCCAGATGGTAAGTATGTATTACGCGCTAAAATCGACATGGCCTCACCCAACATAAACTTACGTGACCCAGTAATTTACCGCATTCGTCACATCCATCATCAGCGTACTGGAGACAACTGGTGTATTTATCCGATGTACGACTACACCCACTGTATTTCAGACGCACTAGAAAAAATCACTCACTCGCTATGCACACTAGAATTTGAAGATCATCGACCTCTTTATGACTGGGTCTTAGACCAACTACAGGACAAGGTACCCTGCCATCCACAACAAATTGAATTTGCTCGCCTTAACCTGACTTACACCGTAATGAGCAAGCGCAAATTGGTTGAATTGGTTGAAAACAACCTGGTTGATGGCTGGGATGATCCACGCCTAAGCACACTTGCTGGTGTACGCCGGCGGGGGTATACACCAAAATCAATTCGTCAATTTATTGAACGTATTGGAGTCAGTAAAGCGGATTCATGGATTGATGTCAGCGTACTTGAAGACTGCTTACGAGAAGATCTCAACGAATCCGCCCTGCGGCGTATTGCAATTCTAAAACCGCTAAAATTAATTATCGATAACTATCCTGACGATCAAGAAGAAGACTGCTTTGCACCGAATCACCCTAAAAAACCAGAGTTAGGCAAGCGTACAGTTCCATTCTCAAAAACAATTTATATTGAACAAAATGATTTTATGGAAGTACCCAGCAAAGGTTATTTTCGTCTCTCACCAGGTGCAGAAGTTAGGCTACGCTATGCATATAT
Source organism: Nitrosomonas sp. (assembly GCA_021774055.1). Taxonomy (GTDB): domain Bacteria; phylum Pseudomonadota; class Gammaproteobacteria; order Burkholderiales; family Nitrosomonadaceae; genus Nitrosomonas. The sequence continues at coordinate 3,944 of JAJFJL010000097.1, forward strand.
CGTAAAATGTGTGCACATTGAAAAAAACGCAGCAGGTGAAGTAGAAACGATTCATTGCACCTATGATCCTGATACTAAAAGTGGCACGGAAGGAGCTAAAAAACGTAAAGTCAAAGGCAATATTCACTGGCTTTCAAGCAAACATGCACAATCAGCTGAAGTACGACTTTATGAACGTTTATTTACTGATCCTTACCCGGATAGCGGCGATAAAGACTACAAAGAATCATTAAATCCTGACTCCAAAGAAATCATTAGTGCCTATTTAGAACAATCACTTAGGGATTCCGAACCAGAACAATGTTTTCAGTTTGAACGTAACGGTTACTTTGTTGCAGATCGTATTGATAGCAAACCTGAAAAACCTGTATTTAATCGTGCAGTAACCCTACGCAATACCTGGGCCAAAACTGCAGGAATTTAATCAACACACACCACCATTATTATGTTACATAAACAGCTCGCCACCTTCTTATCGAAATACCCAGAAATCAAACTAGCCATACTGTTTGGTTCACAGGCAACAGGTAATGCGCGCGCAAACAGTGACATCGACCTAGCTTTGTTAGCGGAGCTACCATTAAGTAGTGATTTCAAACTATGCTTAATGCAATCTATTGGCGTTAAATTTGGTCGCCCCGCTGACATTATTGACTTACACTCTGCGCCAGAACCAATCTTAGGACAGGTATTCAAGGGCATAAAACTGTATGGTGACAACACCCTGTACGCCAAGCTGTTAACTAAACATTTATTGAATAGCGCTGATTTTCTACCGCTTCGTCAAAGAATCTTGACTGAGAGACGCAACCAATGGATCAAGTAATTCTTGCTGAAAAAATTGAATCACTTAGGCGCTGCATTAAACGTATTGAAGATAAGCAACCAAACAAGGTTAGTACATTGATTAAAGACTTAGACCTACAAGATATCTTAGTCCTAAATCTAACCAGAGCGGTACAGCTAACGGTTGATATTGGCAGTCACATTATTAGCAATACAGATGAAACACCACCACAAACTATGGGTGAAGTTTTCAATATACTTCTTAAACTTGATGCAATTACAGCAACCACCTGCCTGCAATTAAAAAAAGCGGTTGGCTTTAGAAATATCGCTATCCATAACTACGAGGCTATTAACTGGGATATTGTGAATGCAATTTGTAAAAAATCTTTAGTAGACTTCCGTCGCTTTGCGCAAGAAATAAATCAGTACATTATTCTTCAAAATACTTAGACGAGAGACACATACAGTAAAGTGCATCCACAGTTGCGATAAATACAAATAGGTGAAGGCACTCTCTTTTACTCAACTCCTCAAACATTGTTGAAAAATGAGAGAACGGTGAGATTAGAAACTTGAGCATTAAGTTTCTAATAACGCTAAAATCATTTGCTGCGTGAAATTGGTAGAAGCAAAGATGTGGTGATTTACATCAAAACACAGGAAATTTATTCTATCCTTATTTATATTAAGCCAGCATAATATTTTTCGACTAAATATTTCAATAACTCAGCCGTAGTCATTGCTTGGCCCGGAATAAAATTATACAAAAAGGATTCAAAATGCGAGTTAATCACCCTGTTACCAACACAGAATATCCTATTGATGACAGCACCTTAATTTTATCAACAACCGATACCAAGGGCAGGTTAACTTTTGTAAACCCAACATTTATAGAAGTGAGCGGCTTTACTGAGGAAGAGTTAATAGGTAAAGCGCACAATATTGTACGTCACCCTGATATGCCACCTGAAGCATTCGCTGACTTATGGGAGACCCTCGAAGCTGGGCAACCTTGGACTGGATTAGTAAAAAATCGCCGTAAAAATGGTGATTACTATTGGGTACTAGGTAACGCCACTCCAATCAAAGAAAATGGCAAAATTGTCGGCTACTTATCAGCACGTACCAAACCTCCTCGTGAATTAATTGATACTGTCGCCCCTATCTATCGTCAATTTATCGAAGGCAAGGCTAAAAACCTTAAAATTCATAAAGGTGGCGTTGTTCGCACTGATCTGATTGGCAAGATCAGTGAATTATTTCATATGACCATAACTAAGCGTATTGCCACTTGCATGGGAATACCTGTTTTACTAATAGCAATAATGGGAAGTGTAGGATTATGGGCACAAGCACAGACAGTAGATGTTGCTTGGCTAGAAAGTTTTTTTATTGCGACAACAATCGGTGGTGGCTTACTAACCGCAATTCTTGGTTATACAATGGCACAGAATATAACCAAGCCTTTGCGCGATATAAATAACTTTTCTAATACCTTAGCAGCTGGTGACTTGAGAACTGTATTCACCAGTAATCGTACTGATGAATTTGGAGAGTTATTTAAATCAATAAACCAATTAAGCATAAATTTAAGAACTACTGTAAGTGATGTACGCACAAATGCTCAAGATCTTCAAATCGCAGCTAGTGAGATTGCATCCGGCAATTTAGATCTATCTCAACGGACAGAAAAACAAGCTGCTTCATTAGAAGAAACTTCATCTAGTATGGAAGAACTAACTTCCACCGTTCGACAAAATGCCGACAATTCGAAGCAAGCTGATCAACTTGCCATAACTGCTAGTGATATCGCGGCCAAAGGTGGCAATATGATGACTGATGTTGTATCAACCATGTCTTTAATCAGCGATAGTTCAAATAAAATTGCTGATATTATCAGTGTTATTGATAGCATTGCTTTTCAAACAAATATTCTGGCATTAAATGCTGCTGTCGAAGCTGCACGCGCGGGCGAACAAGGCCGTGGATTTGCAGTTGTTGCGACCGAGGTTCGTAATTTAGCTCAAAAAAGTGCTGCTGCCGCAAAAGAAATTAAAACATTAATTGACCATTCAGTTGAAACTGTGGATAGCGGTGCCAAACTAGTCAGTGATGCAGGTAAAACCATGGAAGACATTGTTATATCGATCAATCAAGTGACTGATATTATGTCAGAAATTACTAACGCATCACAGGAACAAAGCCTTGGTATCTCACAAATCAATCAAGCAATCACACATATGGATGAGGTTACCCAGCAAAATGCAGCACTAGTAGAACAGGCAACAGCATCTGCAGAATCATTAGATATGCAAGCTAAAGATCTTATTGGTGCAATTTCCATCTTCAAAGTTAGTGGATCAACTAATGTAGAAAAACAAGCACCTGTCAAAACAGCGAAAATAGTATCTAGTAGAAATAACACCCCAACCTCAACGGCAGGAAAACAGTATTCTAAGGGAGGAAAACCAGTTACTGTAGATAGCAATAAGCAAGAATGGAAAGAATTTTAGGCATCTTTCATTATTCGGTTTGTGCACTTAAGGTAAGGGTGCGTTTTAGGCACCAACGTTATAAATGGTGCATGGAATGCACTCTACTTGTAATTCTTTTGAGCTCAAAAGTGTAAACTACTTTGGGGCTGATATGAAGAATGCCCACATTTTCTCACGAAAGATACGCCGTTTGATAATCGAAACTCCTGTCTTCCAATTCTCTTTACACCGACTTAATCTCCAACCGAATTCAAAACCCAGAAAGACTCAATATTGCCACTAAGGTTTTCCTCATACATCAGAGCATAAACTTTATCAACGCCTGCACTTGCTCGTTTGTTAATAAATTTCCAACAATTAAGCAAGAAACTAATCGTCGATAAGTCTTATCTTGCTCCGCTTTATTTGCTATTCACCGCCGTGACAAACACGAACAGGTCGGCGCACTATCGTTTACCCCCCCTACAAACCATGAAGTGCATAAAGGACATAAAGAAAAAATCAACCCATCGTGACTTTTCCCACGAAACAAGCGAAAAATAGGTAAAAGTTGTGACATTATAGATTAAAGTGACAAATACGAACGGTGGACACACTGTCGTTTATCCACCATGCAAACTGTAGGATGTGCCGACACAGGAGGCGCCGCCAAATTGGGTGATTCGCCGCCAGGGTGGGGACAAACTACCAAAACCAAAAAAATTCCTA
>JAJFJL010000098.1 GCA_021774055.1 Nitrosomonas sp.
AGATCGATCAATCCTTTATTAGTAAAATTGCCGCCGATGGCGACGACAACAAAGCGATAACTGCGGCAATTATCGCCATGGCGCACAGTCTCGATTTACGCGTCATTGGTAAAGGCGTTGAAAACCGGTCGCAATTTGACATGTTGCAAGCGCTAAATTGCGACGAAATACAGGGTTTTTATTTCAGTAAGCCGGTACCAGCCAGTGAAATACCACAATTGCTGGAAAAATCATTTCTTTGATTGCAGGTTTTATATTCTGAATGGCCACTTTTGGCCCAGGCTAAGTGAAAATTCTTTGTTAAAATTTTTCGTGGTGAGTGCTGCCTCTATTTATTGTTGATGATATAACCATATACTTAGCACGGTAATAGTTTCGGATTTTATAGTGTGATAATTTTTGTCAAGAACAAGACGCTGAAACAAGCGCATAGCCAGCTATGTAATTGTTTCAGTAACGCTGATATTGGCAAAAATGATCCACTAGAAAACCGAAATCATGGCCGCGCGAAGTATATATTTGGTTATTGCTAGCCAGTGAATTTCAGAATGGGGCAACAATATCACGCATATCTTAATCACGCACTGTGACCCAGACCATTACTGGCATGCTGACCGAGTAGCGCATCGGTTATCTGTAACAAAACGATGACGAGGGATATGAATGGTAAAACGTTAATGCTTGGGCCGCGTGATAAAGGTCTGTCATTTACGACAGAATTTACCAATCTTCATACACTTTCCGTTGATGAAACCATTGAGACTGATGTCGCTTGTATTTATTACTTGCCCAATGACGCATGACTACACAACTTTTGGCTGTTTCGTCTTCTTTGCACGCCGACAACTATCTTGACCTTCGTCGGATTCTCAGCCACCCAATCTGGGGTGGTTCCCTGCTAAAGACTCATCCCAACCGTTCGATCTTAGTACTGGCCATCTTGATGTTATGCTCCAGTGCGGTGATGCATGGTTCAAATCGGCGGCTAAACTCTGTTGCTGCCATGACCCGGGCGAGGAACGCACGCGCTAGATCTTCTGCGCGCCGCCAGGTTTCGTTGGACACACTGACGTGAATGGTCGCTTCGGAGATGGTGTCAGGCAGCCCACCACCACTGCGGGGTGCGAAGGTCATTGGTGTCATGTCGTAAGCTGGCGCAATATGATAAGGCCGACCATATTCGGCGATGAATGATAGGTTGCCGCTGTGCATATCCGAGTTGCCAATTAAGGTGCCAAAGGCCCACAGAAGGTTTGCACCGTCCGCTGCTTCTGGAAGAATCTGGCCATCAACAGCAAGGCGACGCGCAATGATTGGCCAGCCACCTGTACCTGATCCGACGAATTCGGCATCCAGTGCGGCCAAAGAAAGCAGCGCGCACCGACCCAGGTTACCGATACGATCAAAGCGCTCGATTTCGAGGAAGCGCTGTCCAGCGTGGTTTATTATCTGCGTTTTGGCAGCAGGGATGTCGGCTTCGCGCAGTGTGTCCAGAGCGAGGTGTTCGGCCAGAAGCAGGTCACGCCAGCGCTCACTTACTGGCCCTTCCTCCAGCTCGCTGAATTTCACGATAACGTGGCGAGGTCCACCTGGCATCATGGCATAGGTGGTGAACTTTGGCTGCTCGCCCCCAGCTGACGATCCAGGTATTTCACCGCGAGCGGCTTCTAGCGCCAACCGGGCATATTCCTCGGCTTTCTGCATCTCAGTGATTGGATCAGAGACGGGAGCGGCGAGAAAGCGATCCCTGGCAATTTCACCTAGCAGTAGGTTTCCTATCACATCATGGCCATGCACCAACAGCACCCGTAAGGCGTGAGTATCGCTCCAGTCGGTGAGCCGCTCAGGAAGCAAAAGTTCAGCACCATGACGAGCGGCGTACGCCCGGCCGAGATATCCTTGCGGACGCATGTCAAACAACCACCACGGCAAGCCGTCGCTGTGCAGGGTCACCCCATCTTCCTGACACATAACGAAACCTTCTGGACGGACTGGAACCAGCGTTCCCAGTTGATGGAGCAGGCCATTTGCATCGACCCGATAGACCGGGATATCTGGCAATCCTCGCGCAGTATCGCGTATCGCGTATTGAATTGATCGTGCAGCTCTGATCCGTATGATTTCGCCACCAAGTTTGCTCAGCGCGCGGGAGATTGTCGACTGACTGACAGCAATATTTTCAAATAGTTGATGTGCAGATAGTGGTCCACGGGATAGTTGCATTCGGATGATTTCAGTGTGTTGTGACATACGTGTGAATACATTAGTGAATAGATAGTGTAAGTGAATTTGAGGTTTACTTGGGAAAAGTATCGTATCTAGAAATTGGGTCTGGTCTAATCCAGATGGGCATATGACAGATTTGGGGCGAAAACAGGCTTACTTTAGGTAGGGTTCAATAACTGCAGGAGTTTTGTTTATGTGAAATTTCGGTGTAATGCCCTGCGGTTATTACACCCTACGGGGCTGAAAATCAGACAATAGGAACGATAGACGGTATCATTCAAACTATTCCAGTCTGAGAATGAAGAATGCCTAAGATCAAAGTTTTTATCAGCTATCGCCATGATTCGAATGAGCACCGTGAGCAGGTGTTAGTGCTTGCAGATCGTCTGAACAAAGACGATATTGATTGCGACATTGACCAATATCTCAACGGTTCCCCAACCGAAGGTTGGCCTTTGTGGATGGAGCGGATAATGGAAGAAGCGACCCACGTTCTTATTATCTGCACCGAAACCTATCTAAATCGTGTGCAAGGCAAAGAAAAGCCTGGTACGGGAAAAGGTGTAAAGTGGGAGTCTCTGCTGACTTATCAAGATATTTACGAAAACGATAGCCTGAATGGTAAATATTTGCCGGTTATCTTCAAGGTAACCGACGCTAAGTTTGTTCCCAAGCCGTTGAAGAGCGGTTCACATTACGACATGAGTCGTGACGACAGCTACGAAATGCTATGCCGCTATTTAACTAAGCAGCCTTTAGCAGTCAAGCCTGCTCCAGAAGGAAAGTTGCATCTGCCACCCAAGAATGGACAGATTGCAACATCAAAAATCAACTCCGACCGCCTCCCCACCGTCAAAGGCGAGTTCTTCGGGCGTGTAGATGAACTCAAATTATTAAACGATGCTTGGGCCGGCAACGATACCCGCATCATCGAATTTATCGCACCTGGCGGCACGGGCAAGACCAAGCTGTTGCGCCATTGGTTGGATCATACGGTCAACATTGAAGTGTTGATTGCTTGGTCGTTTTATTCTCAAGGAGCGAGTGAGGACAAGCAAGTATCCGCTACGCCGTTTTTCATCCATGCGTTTGATAAGCTGGGTTCAACACGCGACATATCATCGTTTACTACCGACGAAGACAAAGGTGATCACCTAGCTGATTTATTGCGTCAACATCATGCATTGCTGATATTGGATGGTTTGGAACCATTGCAACATGCTAGCAAAGGGATGCGCGGTGAATTGAAGGATAGAGCCGTGCGCCAACTGTTGAAAAGCCTGGCTGGACAAAATAACGGGCTGTGTATTATCACCACGCGCATTGCTGTGCATGAACTCAGCGACCGTAAGCATGTTTATTCATGCGACCTGCAAAACCTCACAGCCGCTGATAGCGTAAAGCTATTGCAATCGTTAGGTGTGCAGGGTCAGCAGAAAGCACTGGAAAAAGCTGTTATGGAATACGGATGTCATGCGCTGGCACTTAGTCTGTTGGGCAATTTGTTGTACCAACGCTACGAGGGTGACATTCTAAAACGCGACTTGTTAACCGCACTGGTGCAAGAAGACGGCGATCGGACAAGCCGCCACGCCTTCAAAGTTATGCAAGCCTACCAAGAATGGTTTGCTAGTGATGTAAACTTGGCAGCCGAATTAGCCTTGTTACACCTGCTAGGATTATTTGACCACCCCATTGAAAAGGAAGTATTGCAAGTATTGTGGAACGCGCAAATCCCCAGCCTCACCGCAGGCATTGGTGCAGACCACTGGCAAGACGCCATCACCGCCTTGCGCGACGAACATCATCTGTTATTTAAATATCATGGCATGGATGACCAGGGTAATGCGTGCAAGTCAACAGGCGATCAACTTGATTGCCACCCATTGATCCGCGAATACTTCGGCCAGCAACTGCAGAAAATGCAACCTGACGCATGGCAACAAGCCCATGCCAGGCTGTATAACTACTACAAAGTCCTGCCGGAAAAAGAATTACCCGATACCCTAGCAGAAATGCAGCCGCTATTTAGTGCCGTGGCGCATGGTTGTGCGGCGGGTTTATATCAGAAGGTGATCTCTGAGGTTTTTCGTACTCGTATTCGGCGTGAAGATGAGTTTTATACCTGGAAAAAACTAGGTGCTTTCAGCGATGATCTTGCCGCCGTGGCACACTTCTTCACCACTCCGTGGCGTACTCCAGCAGCGGGCTTGCCGGAAGATGTTCAAGCCTACATGCTGAACGGGGCAGGTTTTGACTTACGTGCTTTGGGGCGGCTGCGTGAGGCACTGGAGCCGATGCAGGCATGTACTGAGATGTCAACCAAGAAAAAATACTGGAAAAATGCGGCAATTGCTGCCAATAACCTCAGCGATCTGCAACTCACCCTCGGCGATGTGGCGGCGGCTGTGGTGAGTGGCCAGAAAAGTATGGACTACGCAGACCAATCTGAGGATTGGTTTCAGCGCATAAGTAAACGCACCACCCACGCCGATGTGCTGCATCAAGCCGGAGAAACGGCGCGGGCGCTTGAATGGTTTATGGAAGCAGAGCAACTCCAGCAGGAAGACCAACCAGAACACCCGCACTTGTACTCGCTGCAAGGTTTTCAATACTGCGACATGTTGCTGGCGCAAGGTGAGGAGGTGGCGGTGTTGGAGCTAGCGAAATATTCTTTGGGAATTACCAAGGCATATAATTGGTTGTTGGATATTGCCCTGGATCAACTCACCCTCGGACGAGCACATTATCAGCAAGGCAATTTCCCGCAAGCCACTGACTGGCTGGATCAATCCGTATCCGGTTTACATGAATCAGGATACCAATATTATTTGCCTCGTGGCCTACTCGCTCGCGCTACCCTAAACCGCGATACCCGTAACCCCAGCCACGATTTCACCCACGCTCACCAGGACTTACAAGAAGTCTATGATATAGCCGAACCCAACGGTATGCGGCTGCACTTGACCGATTACCATTTAGAAATGGCGCGACTGCTCATCGCCGAACAACAAAATCCCCCGCAATCACCAGTTGAAAAAGGCGAGTCAGCCGAGGATTCCCCGCAAAAACACATCGCCAAAGCAGCCAAGCTCATCGATGAAACTGGCTACAAACGGCGTTTGCCTGAGTTGCAGGCATTGCAAAACAAGGTTGCGGGGTAGGGTGGATCATAGTAGCGCCACTCACCAATCGTTCGTAATACAAAACCGGTGGATGACGCTTTGCTTATTCACCCTACATAATTACATGACTATTGTTAATAGTCATTACATCTGTTATAAATGACTATGTGTAATGGTCATCTATGGTGTGTTGATAATGGAACAAATTTCCAAGACTGAATTTAAAGCCCATGCGCTGGAAGTATTGCGGGAGATTGAGCAAAGTGGTGTGCCGAGGGTCATCACTGATCGCGGTAAACCCACCGTTGAGATTAAGAAGCTGAGGCAAAGCGACCAGAAGCCTTTGGATATACTGAAAGGATCGGTGATTAAATATGAAGGAGCCACAGAACCCGTTGCGGTGGACGACTGGGAAAATTACTGATGATTGTCCTGGATACCCATACGCTGGTGTGGTGGGTTAATGGCTCGGAATCGTTATCTACGAATGCCCGTCAAGCAATCGACGATACCCTGGCAGGCGATAGTGAAATTTTAATTTCGTCGATCTCTGCATGGGAAATTGCCATGCTCATTAACAAAGGGCGTTTAGTCCTGAGCATGGATGTTTCAAGCTGGCTTGATGAGGTGTCGCAGATTGATGGCGTTCGATTTGTGCCGGTTGATAATGAGATCGGTATTAAATCAACCGTGTTACCAGGTGAATTTCATAAAGACCCGGCTGATCGGCTGATCGTGGCAACTGCCAGAAAATTTGCTATTCCAGTCGTTACGGCGGATGGAAAATTAATTCAATATGCGCATGTTAAAACAATTTGGTGAGGAGGTAGATTTTATCAACCAGAAAAGTTGTCGGTCATTGCAATTTGCAAGTTATGCGCACAACACAATGCCTGACACCTTTGTACTGCCCTCAACAATCTTTGTGAGTGGGGCAGTCTACTTGCAATCGTGTGCAGTGACATCTTGTACATGTGCATAATGGGCTATGCAATATCGCTCGTGTGAGGTTAACGAGTGTAAGGCATTGTAGCCTCCTGATTTTAAATTGTGATGATTTAAATTTCTGGTAGTCCTGCACATGTAGTGGTTTTTGGGGAACCACAACAAGAATAAACTATAAGTTTCATACCTTAATTCGTATTGACATTTGCAAAAACCACTACATGTGCAGGACTACCAAATTTCTCAATAAAATCAGTCTTAAAATTTGACATCATTCATAATGTGACTACAATCATGACTATGGTTATTAAGGGTTAATATTGGAGTGTTATATGCAAACATTTAAGGCGTCTGAGTTTAAGGCAAAATGCCTGCATTTGATGGACTTGGTTAATGAGTCAGGTGAAGAGATTGTTATTACTAAAAACGGTAAGCCAGTGTCACGCTTAGTGCCTTATCGTAAATCTCCAGCATCATTGTTTGGCTTGCATCAAGAAAAAATTAAGAGTAATGATGATTTGCTCACCCCAATTGATGAAGCATGGGACGTTAATGAATGATTGTTCTTGATACCCATGCATTAGTTTGGTTAGCTGAGGGAAGCCCTAAGCTGGGAAAGAAATCACGTTTATTAATGGATGAGGCATTGAAAGCGGAAAATCTTTTTGTCTCAGTCATCAGTTTTTGGGAAGTTGCCATGTTGGTTGAGAAGCGTCGACTAGAAATGCACATGAGTGTTGATGCATGGAGAAAAAGCCTAATAGAAAATGGCTTAAAAGAAGTGGCTTTGACGGGTGATATGGCTATTTATTCCGCACAATTAAATAATTTTCATGGTGACCCTGCTGACCGAATGATTGTTTCAACAGCGATCAGTTTAACCGCGACACTTTGTACTGCGGATGAAAAGATACTTAGCTGGAACCAGAGCCTTATGCGGTTAGATGCGCGTCAATAAAGCTTGAAAATTCTAGCGGGATGTTCGTGTTAGATATACGTTCAAACCAGTGCAAGTTACCGGACTCTAATCTATTAATAACCTGAGTTCGGGATAATAGTTTTTGATTTTAATAGATATTCTAATATGTTATAAAGTTCTCAGTAGAATTTCAATAAAACCTCCCATATGGAGTCATTCCTGCATGCTTTTAGCAGGAATTACGGAAAGAAACACTTTCAGACAAGCCGGAACTCAACAATAATAACAAATCATTACCTTCTCTTATCCCTAGTTCAGGTTATCAATAAAAAGTTAGGAAGAAGTTGTCAGTCATTGCAGTTTGCAAATTATATAATGACTGACACCTTTTTAACCTTATGTTTATTTAGTCAATACTTTAGTATGGTGACGAACTTGGGTTAAAACGATTTGGTGAGGATGGGCGAGTTTTTCGCCCAGTTCGTCAGTTATTTTTCAGCATTAGCAGAAAGAATCTGCTTAAACCCATCATCAATATTTATTTTGGTGGCATTGGCCAGATGATTATAAAAAACAGCCATGCCTGACATGGCGATGATTTCCATGATTTCTTCGTTATCAAAGCCGAGTTCGTTTAGTACCTGAAAATCCTTTTCGCTGGCGGAATGTGAATCCTTCGCCAGCCTGACCGCGAAATCAATTGCGGCTTTATCTTTAGCGCCATCCGCTTGGTCAATCGTGTGATTTTGGATAAGATTGCTTATTTGTGCTGGTGAAATCCCGATGTGTAAACAAAAGGCATGGTGCGCTGCTTCGCAGTAATGGCAGTCTTTCAACGAAGAGATGGCGACAAACATCATCTCCTTCAAACGCCTGCCGACCCGGCCACTGGTTAAAATATGATTCATAACAGGCCAGATGCCATTTAAGGATTCTGGTGATGTGGCCCACACACGGAAGAAATTGGGTGTGAAAGGCGCATTCAGTGCAGATTTTATTTCAGTAAAGGCCGCATCAACTTCAGGTGTTGCTGGTGCATCGTCTATGATCTGGCTTATTGTTCTCATTTTGGCGTACTCCATGTTTATTTAAAGCAGTGCGCATACATTACAGGTTTTCTTTGCAAAGATTGATAATAAATAGTTTTGATTCTTATTTCAGGATTTAGGTAACCATATATTGCATTGCAAGACTATATGTGTTGCATTCTAACAACGTTGATTTGAAATATCGATGCTAAAACAAAGTTCTTTAATTAAAGTATTTGAAAAATAAATACTTGGGTTTACCATACTGAAAATGCTAAATTTCAAACAATTTGATAATACTGCTATTCAGGATCATTTAACTTCAGTATATATCCCGACAATACCGGAAGTTCTTGCGCAACTTATGGATCTTTGTCAAAAAGAGGATGTAAATATTACTGAATTTGCTAAGTTGATAGCCAAAGATGTGGCAATGACTACAAGTATATTACGCGTTGCAAATAGCTCTGCATACCGGCGTTATAATAATCAACCAAATCTTGTGCAATCAATGCAAGTTATTGGTATGGATATGATTAAGGTATTGTGCATTAGTAATACGGTATGCCAAACATTTGATGGCTTTAAACAGATTGATGGTTCTGTAGTTAAAGTTCTTTGGCAACATTCCTTGTTAACTGCAATCGCCGCGCGTTTAGTCGCAACAAAATTAAATTATCCAAATACTGAGGAAGCATATTTAGCAGGTTTGCTACATGATGTTGGACGCTTGGTTTTACTGTCGCTAGATCCCCAGAAATATACTGTAGATTTTTTTACACAAGACGACAGTGACCTATGTATGTTAGAACAGAGGATGTTTAAATTCACGCACGCCGAAGCAGGCGCTTGGTTAACTGGTTATTGGAACCTTGATTCTTTCCTCTCTGATAGCGTGTTGTATCATCATGAAAAAACAATTCGACTGGAAAATACACATCCACTTATTCGTATTGTTTCTCTTGCGGACCTATTATCTCAGCATATACAAAATAATACTGTAATCGCAAATGAAATAATTTATCCACTTTGTGGGTCTATTAGTATAGACCAAGCAGATCTTAAACATGACATCAAGAAGCAATTTGAAGAAACGCTTGATCTGCTAGGTATTGAGAATGTCCTTAACCTGAATCAGGAAGATGAAACGCATATCCCTAATGCTAATATTGCTTCTGAATCATCAATACCTAGTAAGCAAGCTGTAAAAAATCAGCTAAGTGATAATTTGCGAGATTATATGTTGCTATCAGAGGTTAGCAAGTCATTTGCCAAACAACAGGACTCCGCTGGATTGCTTGAAATGGTACAGAATGTAGCACGAGTATTGTTTGATTTTAAGGATGCAATCGTTCTTATGACTGACAATGAGGGCGGTTATTTGAAGGGAATGCCATTTGACAAATATCGACAACATTTGGCGGATTTCAGTATCCCACTTAACAACGCAGGAAGTGTAATTGCTGATGCTGTATTAAAAAGAGAAATAATATTTATAACCAGTGAAAATAATCAGTTAAATGTAAATGAAGACCAATTGAAACGCATTCTTGATGCAGAGTGTCTTGCCTGTTTACCATTCTTTGGAAAAAACAAGAGAAATGGTGTTTTAATTGGAAGTTTTGAGCCTAGGCAGCTTGTTAACAACCATTTGCGCAAAGATCTTTTAAATAAGTTCTCCTCTCAGGTGACTGTGGCACTTAATGTTTTGGAAAGCAAAAGCAGCCATACTATTCAACAGAACGCGGAAATTTCTAATGCATATTATGAGAAAAATAGACGAGTTGTGCATGAGGTAAACAATCCACTATCCATTATAAAAAACTATTTAACTGTGCTCAATAAGAAGTTAGCTAATGGAGAAACAGTTAATGAAGAGCTTTCTATTCTTACTGAAGAGATTGATCGTGTGGGCACTTTAGTCAGTAATTTAACCTGTCATGAAACTATTGCAAATAAAAGTATTACAGAAATTAATAGCGTTGTGAATCACGTAGTACAGCTATTTTTAAAATCAGGCTATATTTCGCCATCAATTGATATTATTGTGCAAAAATCTGAACAGGTTCTTGAAGTTGATTGTGATGTTGATATTCTCAAGCAGATTTTGCTTAATTTAATTAAGAATTCAGTAGAAGCAATGTCTGAAGGAGGAAAAATATCCTTAGGCTACAGTGGTCCGGTGCATTTTGAAGGAAGAAGGTTTGTCAAACTATGGATTCATGATGATGGGCCTGGTATCACAGACGAAATGATGGAAAATTTGTTTTCTCCCGTACAAAGTACAAAGGGTTCAACACACAGCGGATTAGGCCTTAGCATTGTACAAAATCTAGTTAAGGAGATCCAAGGGTACATAAGCTGTCGCAATCATAAAAAGGGGTTGTATTT
>JAJFJL010000099.1 GCA_021774055.1 Nitrosomonas sp.
TCCATTTAGACTTGTCCTTTTACTCTTATTTTTCGTTGGTTCTACGGTTACATAGAATAACTATGTGCCCTACGAACCGCCTCAAATCAGAGCAAAATGACTTCGCCTAAATTGGATGATTTATTATTTCCTCATCCCTAATATTAAGGAACGTTCCTAAGGATGCTCGTCCCTTATCCTACGGATTGCAAATTAATTTTCCACTGGCTAAACGTATCCGTCTAGTACAGCGATTAGAAATCACTTCATCATGGGTTACCAACACTAATGTAGTTCCATGTTCGCGATTTAATTCAAACATTAGTTCAATAATCTGTGTGCCGGTTTCGGCATCTAGATTTCCTGTAGGTTCGTCCGCCATTAATAGTTTTGGATCAGTTGCAAATGCACGTGCAATCGCCACCCGTTGTTGTTCGCCACCGGAAAGCTGTTTAGGGTAATGTTGTAAACGTTTTTCTAATCCGACGCGTTCCAATAGTTTAAGGGCCGTTGCTCGTGCGTTCTTAGCGCCGGTCAGCTCTAGTGGTAACATGACGTTTTCAATCGCAGTGAGTGCGGGGAGTAATTGGAAGGACTGAAATACAAAACCTAACAGGTTACCGCGTAATGCTGCCCGCTCATCTTCGTCTAGTGAAAAAATATCAATATTATCTAAATAAACGTTACCTGAGGTAGGGATATCCAATCCTGCAAGTAAGCCTAATAAAGTAGATTTACCTGAGCCGGAAGCGCCAATAATGGCTACTGCTTCACCAGCGTTTACTTCCAGGCTAATATTCTGCAAAATAGTGAGTTGTATTTCACCCGTATCAACTTGCCGAGTGAGGGCAGTTGTTTGAATAATAGGTTTTGTCATATGGTTACCATGAAAAAATTACTGATTTCTTGTTTACTTTTATTAATAATTATTCCCAATGTCGTGATGGCATCAGCCAACATCGTCAAGATAATGATCTTGGGTGATAGTTTGTCAACCAGCTATGGTATGCCAATCGAAGCTGGATGGGTGAATTTACTTGATCAACGCTTGCAGGAGCAATCATCACAAGCAACAAACTATCAATTGATTAACGTTAGCATTAGCGGCGAAACAACCTTTGGTGCACGTAGACATATTGAGCGCGCACTGGAAAATCATAGCCCTGATATTGTTATGCTTGGTTTGGGAGGTAACGATGGTTTGCAAGGTGCATCCGTTAAGTCAATTATTGTTAATTTACAGGCAATTATTGAGTCTTGTCAGCAAAATAATGCAAGAGTGTTATTGCTTGGCATGCAGATACCACCCAATTATGGCATAAGCTATGCACAAAAGTTCCGGGATATCTATACGCAATTGGCTAAAGATTATCAACTTGAACTAGTGCCATTTTTATTGGCCGGTTTTGGTGAGAATCTTGAATTCTTTCAAGCAGATGGAATTCATCCAAATATTCAGGCACAAGAAAAGATTGTAGAGAATATTTGGCAGGTATTTTATCCAATGCTTGATTCTGAGTAGACCTAGGGAAAAACCATGAAGCTTACTTTTTTAGGAGCAACAGGAACTGTAACCGGCTCTAAATATCTTTTGGAACAAGAAGGTAAAAAAATTCTGATTGATTGTGGTCTGTTTCAGGGGCTGAAGGCATTGCGCCTACGGAACTGGGAAAAACTTCCGGTCAACCCAGCGACTATTGATGCGGTTTTATTGACACATGCTCATATTGACCATAGTGGTTATATCCCATTGTTGGTTAAACATGGCTTTCAAGGAAAAATTTATTGTTCTGCGGCCACCTCTGATCTCTGTTCTATTTTGTTGCCAGATAGTGGTTATTTGCAAGAAGCTGATGCAGAACGGGCCAATCGTTATGGCTACAGTAAGCATCACCCTGCGCTACCACTTTATACCCAAAAAGATGCTGAGCAATCGCTCAAACAATTGCAAGTGGTAAAGTTTGGTAAACGTTATTCACTTTTTGATGAATTGTCCTTTAGTTTAAGTAGGTCAGGGCATATTCTTGGGGCATCATTTGTCCAAGTTTCTAACGCAACAACATCTATTCTGTTTTCTGGTGATTTAGGTCGCCCAGATGATCCTGTTATGAAACCTCCGGCTAAGATGCAACATGCGGATTATTTGGTACTTGAATCCACCTATGGTAATCGATTGCATAAGGGCAGCAATCCACTTGATGAGATTGGTGCAGTTATCAGGGATACCGTGGCGCGTGGTGGTTCGGTGGTGATTCCATCCTTTGCGGTTGGGCGTGCACAAAGCATGCTTTATTACATTTACCAACTTAAGAAGAGCAAAGCGATACCTGATATTCCTGTTTTTTTGGATAGCCCAATGGCGATTAATGCCACTAATATTTTATCGCAGCATAGAAGTGATCATCGTTTGACAGATAAACTATGTGAAGAAGTTTGTCATTCTGCTAAATATATTCATACCCCAGAAGAATCAAAATCGTTGGATCATGATGGGAAACCAGTAATTATAATATCGGCCAGTGGCATGGCAACCGGTGGGCGTATTTTGCATCATTTGAAATTCTTTATTGGGGATGCACGTAATACAATTTTATTTACTGGGTATCAAGCAGCTGCTACACGAGGTGAACGAATAATCCGTGGGGAAACAGAAATAAAAATTCATGGTCAGATGTGGCCAGTATTAGCGCAGGTAAAAGTATTACACAACATTTCTGCACATGCTGACTATGGAGAAATTTTAACCTGGTTAGGTAATTTTCAGGACGCACCATGTAAAACTTTTATCACCCACGGTGAACCAGAAGCGGCGCTTGCGTTAAAAGCTACAATAGAAGCTAAGTTAGCTTGGAATACAGTTGTTCCTGAGTATTTGCAGACGGTGATGTTGTAGTTTAAACGAGGATTTTGGCATTCTTCATATTGATTCAAAAGTAGTTTACACTTTTGATTTTAAAGAAATTAAATTGATTTTTCTCTGGTGCCTATTTGCCACTCCGTCATTCCTGCTAAAAGCATGCAGGATCTAGGGTTGATCCAAATAGATACGTTAGGAGTGTATTTATGCAAACGGTACAGAAAATAGACAGATTAACACCAGAAGCATATTTACAAATTGAGCTTGCCAGTGAAACAAAGCATGAACTGGTTGATTCTTATGCTTATACTATGGCAGGTGCAAGTAGAAATCATGAGCGTATTTCGATTAATATTTCGCGTGAATTTAGTAGTTATTTGAAGAACTCACCTTGTGAACCATTTGGTTCAGATATGAAGATCAGGGTGGGTGATAACTTCTTTTATCCAGATATGATGGTGGTTTGTGATGATAAAAATGATGATGAGTATTACACAGACTCACCGCTAATTATTGTTGAAGTTTTATCAAAATTAACCAGACGAATGGATGAAACCATTAAACGTCAGCAATACTTAAGTATTCCTAGTCTGCAAGAGTACGTGCTTATTGAACAGTATATTGTGGATATTGAAGTAGTGAGGCGCAGTGATGGATGGCAGTCTAAACATTATTATATGGGCGATGAAATTACTTTTGATTCAATCGGCTTAACCTTACCTGTAACTGAGCTCTATCATCGTGTGAATAATGAAGATGTTGCCGACTATCTGGCAAAAATTGCGGTGGAAAGAGCATGAAATGTCAAGGAATCTTGATGTTTCTTCGGTAGGATGAATTTTATGCGCCATATAATTAAATTCAAGTAGTTTACACTTTTAATGTCAAAAATTTCTTTGATGCCTATTTATACCCCGTCATTCCTGCTAGAAATAAGCAAGAATGACAAAAATAAAACTGGATTAACTGCTTGGTTTTATAGGAGAAACAAATAGAAATGTATACTAGATATAACATGCCTATCCTTTTTAAAAGCACATGGATGGTAATTATTTTGTCCTTTGTGATGTTTCTTTCTTTCGGTATTTATGTTTATTTTGAGAAGCAAGTTGGTGATGCAAATCAATTGCGGCATTTATCCTATAAATTAGCAAATAGATTGCACCAAAGTTCCGATGATTTAACTAGAATGGCTAGAACATACGTGGTAACTAGCGATCCTCGATATAAAAAATATTTTCATGACATACTAGATATTCGAGATGGCAAGAAACCACTACCCAAGGGATACTTTAATATTTACTGGGATTTGGTACTTGCAAGTGACCAACAATATGATGCCAAGGGTCTAAAAAGTGTTGCTCTATTGGACATGATGCGGCAGTCAGGTTTTACTGAAATAGAGTTCGATAAATTAACAAAAGCTAAAATATATTCGGATAATTTAGTAGATCTTGAGTTAAAAGCTATGGATCTGGTCGAGTTTGCTGGCATCGATATAGAAGCCAATCGTGCAAAGGCAATTATGCTGCTACATAATAAAAGTTATCACCAGGCTAAAGCTACTATCATGGAGCCTATTAATGAATTTAACGATCTGGTAGAAACACGCACACTTAATAATATGAACCAAAGTAAGAAATACGCTTTAATATTTCGGATAATATTTATCACGATTACGTTAGCTATTATATTGATGCTCTGCCGGTTTAGTTATTTATTGCACATAACGTTAGGTAGTTCAGTAAACAAAATTCATCAGCTAATACAAAAAATTGGTAGAAATGATTTTTCTACCGAAATTAATGTTACCCAGGATATAAGTAATACTGTACTTTCAGATTTATACAAAATGCAGAACAAACTTTATACTCATGAACGCGAACGCATAGAATCTGAGCAAGAACTTCGTATAGCAGCTGCTTTCTTTGAGTCTCAGGAAGCAATGATGATTACTGATTCAAACAGTATTATTATACGAGTTAATAAAGCATTCACCAGAATTACTGGCTATACCTCTGAAGAAGTTGTTGGTCAAACACCACGTTTACTTCAATCAGGTCGGCACGATAAAGATTTTTATAACAAAATGTGGGGGATTATTAATCGTACTGACGGCTGGCAGGGAGAAGTCTGGGATAAACGCAAGAACGGTGAAATATATCCAAAATGGCTCACCATTTCTGTGCTAAAAGACAGTAATGGTGTAGTTACTCATTACATTGGAATGCATCTTGATATTTCTGCACATAAAGAAGCCGAAGAAAAGGTTAGAAAATTAGCCTTCTTTGATCAACTCACAAACTTACCTAACCGTAGACTTTTTCTTGACCGTTTAACGCAGACCATGTTAGCGAGTGCCCGTAGCGGAAAATACAACGCCCTATTATTTATTGATCTTGATGATTTTAAAACGCTGAATGATACGCTTGGTCATAATATGGGGGATTTGCTACTAGAGCAAACTGCACAACGTCTCGGCACGTGTATTAGGAAAGAAGATACAGTCGCCAGGTTAGGAGGAGATGAATTTGTAGTAATCCTAAATAGCCTGGGCCTAGATAAGGTAAGTGCAGCCAGCCAAACCGAGCAAATTGGCAAGAAACTTATTATGACGCTCAATCAAGAGTATCTACTTGGCAGTGCTACATACCGCAATACATTAAGTATTGGCGCTACTTTGTTCAATGGTAACTTGGTTACAGTTGAAAATCTTATGAAACAAGCTGACCTTGCCATGTATAAATCAAAAGAAACGAAGTGCAGTGCGTTACATTTCTTTGATCCTGAAATGGAAGATGCCGCACTAAAACATACTGCATTTGAAAATGAATTACGTATGGCCATTCATCAAGAACAATTCTTAATCTATTACCAAGCGCAAGTTGATGGCGAGAACCGTATAATAGGAGCCGAAGCTCTAATACGATGGAAACATCCAAAACGTGGATTGGTGCCACCTAACGAATTCATTCCTTTGGCAGAACAGACTGAATTAATTGTACTTATAGGCTATTGGGTATTGAAAACCACTTGCTCTCAATTAGTATCATGGGAAGAAAATCCAAAAATGTCTCATCTAATAATTTCAGTAAATGTCAGTGCAAAGCAGTTTAATCATTACGACTTTGTGGATCAGGTGCAAAAAATACTTAAGCAAACTGGTGCCAATCCAAGGCGATTGAATATAGAGCTAACTGAAAGTATTATGGTGTCAAATATAGAGGAAATAAATCAAAAGATGTATACCCTAAAGGCAATGGGTATAGAATTTTCACTAGATGACTTTGGTACGGGTTATTCATCGCTATCATACTTAAAAAACATGCCAATAGACTGGTTGAAAATTGATCGATCTTTTGTTAGCGGCGTTCTTAAATATCCAAGTGCTGCTGTTATTGTTAAAATCATCATTATGTTAGCTAAGGACCTTGATATAGGTATAATTGCTGAAGGCGTTGAAACTACAAAGCAACGAGAGTTTCTAGCTAATGCTGGTTGTCTTACCTATCAGGGTTATCTTTCTAGCCGCCCATTGCCACTGGAAAATTTCGAACAGTTTGTATCTGAATATGAAGAAACTATAGGGTAACCTATTGACAAATATAATTGTTATGTTTCTGTGTGTTTAAGCTTGCAATAAATTCAAGGGGTTAGTCAGCTTGTTTTATATTAGAAAGTCATCTAACGAGTATGCATTAATGGATCGTCCAACTTAAAATCTGGAAATAATAATAAAACAAGCTGGCTGACCCTTTGATATGCAGGAGTTGAAGGGTGCCGTATTTTGTTACGTTTTAAGTTGGTAGCCCAAAAGTATAAACCACGTTTAAATCAATGTGGGTAGTGACAACTTGTTTTCAGTTTTCATAATATTCATGAAATTAACTTGTTTCATTAAGGCCATTTTCGTGTGCTCATTAGCAATATAATGAGTTTAGTATGTGTTCCCACGCAGGAGCGTGGGAACAAGAAAAATTAACTTAATTTTCTTTAAAAGAAAAAATTTAAGTTGCTTTTAGATTGGTCAGTGGGTTACTTTTTGGTGCGCTCACTACAATCTGTGTTGCCACCAAAACAGCCGTATTTCTGGCCTTGCAGCGAACCCTGATAGTTTACTCCTGCTCCTGGTGCGGGTTCATTCATATGTTCGGCTGTCAGAGTGAAATTTGCTTCTTTTTCAAAGATCACCACGAAATCTGACCCACCAAAGGCGAAATTAGCGAATTCCACGCCTTTATCGGTCATCGCGTTTTCCTTGACCCAGTCGCGTAGCACAATGCTTGATACCTGCGCCATACCCATTGGTGAAATCACTACGGTACCATGATCCTTAGTTTCGATACCGATCACCAAACGGGTTTGGCCAAATTGCCAGTCTGCCGTGTCTTGCGGATCGTAAAACGCCACTTCACCAGGTGCCAAAGCCGCGCTCCATCCAGATTTCATCCGCACAGCCGCCTGAATATGCTTCATATAAATAAGTTTGCCTGTTAAGTACCCACGTAAAATTAATTTAACCTTTTAAGAAAACTCTATTTTGTAGGTTTTTCCAATAAAAGAAAGCACATTAAATAATTCTTGTTTAAGTGATTTGTATGATTCATA
>JAJFJL010000100.1 GCA_021774055.1 Nitrosomonas sp.
CAACTGTATTTATTACTGCCGATCATGGATTTATGTATCAAGAATCAGCACTTGAGCTAGCAGACAAATCGCCACTTAATAAGAAACCAGAAGGTACGCTACGAGCTAAAAAGCGTTATTTACTTGGACATAATCTAGGCACTAGTCTTCAAGCATGGTCAGGCAACACTTCATTGACTGCTGGTACGGTTGAAGGTGAGGGTAGTCTGGATTTTTGGGTGCCAAAAGGAGCTGCACGTTTTCATTTTGCTGGCGGTGCTCGGTTTGTGCATGGTAGTGCTATGCCACAGGAAATTGTTGTGCCATTAATTACACTTCGCGTGAGTAAATCTGAGAAAGCTAAGACACGCTCGGTAGAATTCAGTTTATTAGGGGCTTCAAACAAGGTGGTAACGAACAAACAACGCTTTGAATTTATTCAAACCGAAGCTATTTCAGAAAGAGTTCTACCGCGTACAGTGGTGTTTGGTCTGCGAGATGGTGACCATCTAATTAGTGATGAACAAATACTCACCTTTGATAGTCCGTCTAAATTAATGGATGAACGCAAACGCTCAGTGATTTTGACCATGCTGTCAGGTTGTTACATAAAATCGAAAGACTATTTTCTGATTGCTCGCGATGCACAGACTAGGGTTGAGATTTTTCGTATACCGTTGAAGATAGACCTTGCTTTTACTAACGATTTTTAAGGTAGTTTTATGACCGATACACCTTCACCTAAAACTGAGGAGAAAAGCCTGGATACGTTGCTAAACGAACATTTTGGCGGCAAGGTTGTTCGTAAAGATCTAACCAAACTAATCAAGGAAGGCGCTAACGTCCCGGTTTATGTACTTGAATATTTGTTAGGAATGTATTGCGCTTCTGATGATGAGGCAACGATTCAATCCGGTATGACGACTGTAAAGCGAATTTTATCTGAGAACTATGTGCGCCCTGATGAGGCTGAAAAAGTTAAATCAAAAATACGTGAAAGTGGTAGTTACAAGGTTATCGATAAGGTAACGGTTAAGCTTAATGATAATCGTGATGTATATGAGGCATTGCTATCCAATTTAGGGGTTAAAAATGTAGAAGTGTCTGGTAGCTATGTACGTGAATTCGAAAAGCTATTGATTGGTGGCATTTGGTGTATTATTTCAATGCGTTATCAATTTGAAGAGAATCAAAAAGGATCGCCATTCACAATCAGTGAATTAAAACCTATTCAAATGCCTAATATGGATATGCAAGGGTTATTTGATGGGCGACGTGCTTTAACTGAACAGCAGTGGATTGATATATTAATTCGTTCTATAGGCATGGAACCTTCTTGCTTTAAAGAACGAGAAAAATGGCATCTTTTAGCACGCATGATTCCATTAGTAGAGAATAACTATAATTTATGTGAATTAGGCTTAAGAGGTACTGGTAAGAGCCATATTTATAAGGAAATCAGTCCAAATAGCATTCTGCTTTCCGGTGGTCAAACGACAGTCGCTAATTTGTTTTATAACATGGCGGCTAGAAAAGTTGGGCTGGTAGGTTTATGGGACGTTGTGGCTTTTGATGAAGTGGCTGGTATTAACTTTAAAGATCATGACGGTGTTCAGATCATGAAAGACTACATGGCTTCAGGATCATTTAGCCGAGGCCGTGAATCTATTAATGCAAATGCCTCTATGGTATTCATAGGGAATATAAATCAAAGTGTTGAATCCTTAGTAAAGACATCGCATCTACTAGCACCATTCCCTGAAGTAATGATTGATTCTGCATTCTTTGACCGTTTTCATGCCTATTTGCCAGGCTGGGAGATACCCAAGATGAGACCTGAATTTTTTACTAATCAATATGGATTGATCGTCGATTATTTAGCTGAGTATTTACGCGAGATGCGTAAATATAACTTTGCTGATGCTATCGATAAATGGTTCAAGCTTGGTAATAATTTGAACCAACGAGATACTATTGCAGTACGCCGAACAGTTTCAGGGTTATTAAAGTTAGTTTGCCCACATGGGGAATATGATAAGGAAGCTGTACGTAGATGCCTGGAATATGCACTAGAAACACGTCGCAGGATGAAAGAGCAGCTTAAAAAAATAGGTGGTATGGAATTCTACGATGTGCATTTTAGTTATATTGATTTAGAAGACAAGCAAGAACGCTTTATATCTGTCCCGGAACAATCTGGAGGAGGGCTAATTCCAGATGGACAATTAAATCCCGGTACACTACATACCATTAGTATGGGGGATATATCTATCCCTGGTGTTTATAGATTAGAAGTTCAATCTATAAACGGATCAGGCAAGCTATCAATATCTGGTCCAGGTTCAAAAGAAGATGTCAAAGTGGCATTTGATTTCGTTAAGGCACACGCCCCTCGTGTGAGTGCATCGATTAAACCTGGCGAGCATGATTTTCATTTACATTTACTAGAGCTTCAGAATACAGGTACTCCAGATGCTCTTACATTAGCTAGCTTTATTGCCATATGTTCAGCAGCATTAGGGAAATCTGTTCAATCTCAAATGGTTGTAATGGGGGATATGAGCTTAGGTGGAACCATTGTTCCAGTTAGAAATTTAGCAGAAAGTTTGCAGGTTGCCTTTGATGCAGGTGCCAAGCGAATATTGTTACCGATGCCTAGCGTCACCGATATTCCGACTGTACCAGGTGAATTATTTGCTAAATTTCAGACCAGCTTTTATTCAGATCCTATTGATGCAGTATTCAAAGCGCTTGGAGTAGAGTAATATTTTTTTAGGTACAAGATTATTATTGTTGCACCAATGAAATTTGCGCTTTCTAACTATTAAAGGCGCAATTGGTGTAAATTTATACTCAGCTTCCAGCAGGGATTTATGGTGAAGTGTAAAAGTTACATAGGGGGTATGCAATATTATATGCGACACCTACGGATATTTTTGTAGATCTTTATACACGCTTTGAATATGAGCATAAATCCTGTGCTAGTTGCTCAAGTTGTTTCATGCACGTTCCTTAGATAGAACTTTGGACAACATCATACTCGAGGGTGTTTGTCTTTATGACTACGCCCAATGTTTCGAGGCAATACCAGAGTAGTCCTTAAGGTATAATTTCTAAATCAGCAGGTTAATCTTTTATGTATTCTTGACTTTTAAAAAAAAGATCTTTGCTTAATATCTTCCTATATAAACACTAAAACATACTAATCTTATTAATCTCAGTAAGTTACCTAGCTCACCAAATAATCAGTGCTCGTCATTTTCCGGAAGATGAAGGAATTTTAAAACAATTAGAAATGTCTGCTAATCTACCCAGCATAGAAGGTTCAGTACGTAGCGGTATTTTGTTTCAGCTAGCCGCTGCCTGGGAAAAAAAGAAAGATTACCAGCAAGCATTTAATTTTGCAGAACAAGCCAATACTTTTAGCAAACGCTTCCTTAAATACGATGCAAAAGAACATCGTAATGCCAGTGCACGTATTCGCCAGAGTTTTACCAGGTCTTTATATCAACATCGCCTTGATTGTGGTGTGACCTCAACACTGCCTGTTTATGTGCTGGGCATGCCCCGCTCAGGGACAACACTGATAGAGCAAATTATTGGCGGGCATAGCCAAATCTTTGGCGCAGGTGAATTGGGCGTAATTCCACAGGTCATTCAAGGCCTAAATAGGTGGGAGCGACATGTTGGCTCAGGCCGACGTTATCCTGACTGTATTGATGATTTAACACCATATGTCACAGAAGGTATTGCAAATAACGTACTAAAAGAATTGCAGGAATATGAACCTGAAGCAAAACATGTTATTGATAAGTTGCCACATAATTTTGAGAATATTGGTTTAATTAAGTTCTTATTCCCCCATGCAAAGATTATCTCTGTACGGCGTGATCCACGAGATATCGCGCTGTCTAATTATTTCACGGATTACCAAGCAAAACATGGCGGCATGGGCTTTGCTTATGACCTTACTCAGACTGGCGAGCAACTAGCGGATCATAATCTAATGATGCACCATTGGAATACCGTTTTTCCAGGTGAGATCTTAGAAATCAACTATGAAGATGTAGTGGATGACCTCGAAGCAAGCGCACGCAAAATGTTGGCTTATATCGGAGTTGATTGGGAACCTGCCGTATTGCGATTTAATGAACTTGAACGTTCAGTAAAGACCGCCAGTGTTTGGCAAGTGCGCCAACCAATTTATAAAACATCAAAAGAAAAATGGAAGCGTTATCAAGATCATCTTGCACCTTTAATCCAAGGAACAAATGCAAGAGTAGAATCTGAACCTATCACCATGATTACCCTGCCAGAACCAGGACTTCTAACTAATGGAGTAGAGCTTTATCACAAAGGCGAATTAGATGCTGCAGAGATGAGCTTCAAAAAGATGCTGCATCATAACCCTGGTCATGCGGCATGTAATTATATGGTAGGGTTGATTTATCTAAGTAAGAGTCACAAAAAAGAGGGTATTGAATTAATTGAAAAGGCCCTGAAAAAAGCACCTTGGCAAAAAGAGTGGAGAAAAACCTTGGGCAAGGCAAAAAAACCGAATCAGGAAAGTACGGAAAAAAAATAATGACCAGAAAACTTATCAGCTTTGATTGGGCGATAAAAAAGATTCTTCGTAGCAAAGCTAACTTTGGAATTCTCGAAGGATTCTTAAGTGAACTACTATTTACTGATATCCGTATTATTGAAATACTAGAAAGTGAAAGTAACCAAGAAAACAAAGACAATAAATACAACCGAGTTGACATCAAGGTTGTTGATAGCAACCAGCAAATTATTATTGTTGAAATACAATATTCACGTGAGCTAGACTACTTGCACAGAATATTATTTGCTAGCTCTAAAATCATCAATGAACAACTTAACCAAGGACAATCTTATTCAGAAATCAGCAAAGTGATTTCAATTAACATTCTGTACTTTGACTTTGGTGAAGGGGACGACTACATATATCACGGTACGACACACTTTATTGGCTTGCATAACCATCACGAGTTGAAACTCAGCGAGGAACAAAAAAAGCTATACACCGCCAATAAAATTGCCGACATTTATCCTGAATATTACTTAATTGAAATAAGAAATTTTAATGATGTAGCCGAAGATACTTTGGATGAATGGATTTATTTTCTTAAGAATGAAAAGATTGAAGATGGATTTACTGCTAAAGGGCTAGAACAAGCGCAAGAAACTTTAGATGTACTAAAGATGAATGAGCAAGAACGTCAGGCATATGAACACCACCAAACAGAATTACACCACGAAGCTAGTTTGTATGAATCGACTTATGTTTTAGGTAGAATTGAGGGT